>CBFGLY010000084.1:0-5762 GCA_965649725.1 uncultured Sphingomonas sp. | reverse complement strand
ATCGGCCGATTTCAGGAAAAATGAGTGGCGCGAGTGACGGGGCTCGAACCCGCGACCTCCGGCGTGACAGGCCGGCGCTCTAACCAACTGAGCTACACCCGCGCTTTGGCGTGGGCGGCCAACTAGGAGAGCCGCCCTACCCTGTCAACAAGCCTACTCGTCTTTTTCTTCTTCTTCGCCGACGTGGGTGAGAGTTCCGTCCTCGAACAGGAATCCGGCGATGTCGGGCGTGCCGGCGGCGGCAAATATCGTCTTGAAAATGATCAGCAGCGGAACGGCCAGCAAGGCGCCCGTCGTGCCCCAGACCCAGGCCCAGAACGACAGGGATACGAGGATCAGCAGCGGGTTCACCTCGATCCGGCGGCCGACGATCATCGGCGTGACGGCGTTCGCCTCGATCACGTGCAGTGAAATGAAGATCGCCGGCGGCAGCAACGCCGCCCAGGGATCGACGAAGGTCATCAGCCCGCCCAGCGCCAGCAGCAGCGCGGCGGCGATCGGCCCGAGATAAGGGATATAGTTGAGCACCGCGACGATGCCGCCCCACATCAGCGGGGAATCCATTCCCAGCCCCCACAGGATCGCCGCCGTAAGCCCGCCCAGGCAGATGTTGATGATGGTGATGGTGCCGATGTAGGTCGACGTCGCGTCGACGGTCTGCTGGATCACCCGGGCGGTGGTGAGCGCCCCTTCGAAGCTTCCGCGGCTGACGATCGTCCGCTTCCGCATGCCGGTCCATCCGGCGAGAAAGAAATAGATGACCAGCAGGGCGAAGAAGAGCTGGATCGCGGCGTGCGGCGCCGAAGCGGTGATGATGCCGAGCATGGAGTTGGGCGTTTCGACCCGGACCGCCTGCGGGCTTCTCGCCTCCAGGGAAATCCGGGCGACCGTCCGGTCGATGAACTTTTCGAGGTTCGAATAAAGGTCGAGGATCGGCGCGAGCGCGTCCGTCACCCGGTCGATCCGCTGCGGGATGAGCGCAACCCAGTCGATCGCCGGGATGACGATCGCCGCCACCGCGAAAATCGCGATGGCGAGGAATACCAGCACGCACAGGCCCGACGCGAGCTTGGGCGGCACTCCGCGCCGCTCGAACCATTCGAGCATCGGCACCAGAGCGATCGCAACGACCAGCGCGGCGGTCACCGGAAGGAAGAATTCCGCGCCTGCCCGAAGCGCGAACGGAAGGGCAAGCAGCAGCCCGATCCCGCCGATGAGGGTCAGCGAAGCGAGCAGGCGTACTCGCTTGACCTGGAGAGCCTCCAGGTCATGCCCATGCGAATCGCCCGTTGCCCCTGTGCGCGCGTCCATATGACGTTGATTATCGCGCGTCGGCCCCGCCATCCAGAGGCTGGGTCAACATCTTCGCATTTGCGTCCAATGCCGCTAAGCCCTGACCGGGGTGGGAATTTTAGCGTGTCGAGTAGTTGATGGCCGATGATCCGCAATTGAACCGCGTCCCCCAACCCGATCGGGAACGGCTGCCCGCCGAACTGCGCTTCCTGGAAGGCGGCGGAGAGATGGGCGCGCAAATGCGGTCTCACGACTGGTCGAAGTCCCCCCTGGGCGATCCCGCTGACTGGCAGCAGTCGCTCAAGTCGGTCGTGGGCCTCCTTCTCTCTTCAAAATTTCCGATGTTCGTCGCTTGGGGTGAGGAGCTGGGGTTCCTGTACAACGATCCCTATTCCGAAATCCTGGGCGCCAAGCATCCTGCGGCGCTTGGAAGCAAATTTTACGATATCTGGTCCGAAATCTGGCCGGATATCTCTCCGCTCATCGATGCGGCCATGTCCGGGCAAGCGACCTATCGCGAAGACTTGCCACTGATCATGAACCGCAAGGGTTTCGACGAGCAGACCTTTTTCACCTTCTCCTACTCGCCCGTTCGCGGAGACGATGGTTCGATCGCCGGAATGTTCTGCGCTTGCACCGAAACCACCGAAAAGGTGATGAGTGAACTTCGCGTCGGCAGAAGCGAAGACCGAATGCGGGCCCTTCTGACGGCGAGTTCGGATGTCGTGTACCGGATGAGCGCCGATTGGACGGAGATGCGGCATCTCGACGGACGCGGGTTCATCGCCGACACGGAAGATCCCCGCTCCAACTGGATCGAGGAGTATATCTTCCCCGAGGACCGCAGCGAAGTGCGCGCGGCGATCGACCGGGCGATCCAGGGCAAGTCCGTGTTCGAGCTCGAGCACCGCGTCCGTCGCGTCGACGGCTCGGCCGGATGGACCTTTTCACGTGCGATCCCGATCCTCGATGCGGAGGGCGAAGTCATCGAATGGTTCGGAATGGCGAGCGACATCACGGCTCGCAAAAATGCCGTGGAGGCCTTGCGCGACAGCGAGCAACGGTTTCGCAACCTGCTCAGCACGTCCAACCAGGTGCTGTACCGCCACAATGCGGACTGGTCGCAGATGCGCCAATTGTCGGGCGGCGGCTTCCTGGCCGACACGGACTCGCCCGATCCTGACTGGTTCGACAAATATATCCATCCCGAGGACCAGCCCCACGTCTGGGACAAGATCCAGGAGGCCATCCGGAACAAGGCGCCGTTCGAGCTTGAACATCGGGTGATCCGAGAGGACGGCACCCTGGGATGGACCCACTCTCGATCCATTCCGATCCTCGATGAGCATGGCGAGATCGTCGAATGGTTCGGGGCCGCCAGCGATGTCAGCGACCGCAAGCAGAGCGAAATCGACATCTACGAAAGCGAGGAGCGTTATCGCGACGTTTTCGAGCACGCCGGCGTCGGGATGGTCGAAATCGATTCGGAATGGCGCATCCTGAAGGCGAACCGGGCCTATTGCGATATTTCGGGCCGGTCGATCGAGGAGTTGAACGGGCTGAGCTCCCTCGCCTTTACGCATCCCGACGACATTGAGATCAGCAAGCGCAATTTGGAGAAAATCGCCGCTGGATCAGCGGAGAGGGTGAGCTTCGAAAAGCGCTATGTCCGGCCCGACGGACAATTCATCTGGGTTCGCAACAATATCGCGCTGACCGGGGGCGGGGATGGCGGACGCCGATTTCTGAAGGTGGTGGAGGACATCACCGGGGAAAAGCTCGCGCAGCAAGCCGCGCATGAAAAGAGCCAGCAGCTCGAAACGCTCAACAGGATCGGAAGCGCCCTCGCCGCCCAGCTCGACCTTGAAGTCGTGGTCCAAATGGTCACCGACGCCGGGGTGGAGCTGACGGGCGCGAAGTTCGGCGCCTTCTTCTACAACGTCACCAATGATACGGGTGAAAGCTACACGCTCTACACCCTGTCCGGTGCCGAAAGGTCGGATTTCGAGAAGTTCGGCATGCCTCGGAAAACCCAGGTATTCGGACCGACGTTCGAGGGTGCCGGGGTGGTCCGGTCGGATGACATCACCAAGGACCCGCGATACGGACACAACGCCCCGCACAAGGGAATGCCCAAGGGCCACCTGCCGGTTGCCAGCTACCTTGCGGTCCCGGTGAAGGGACTGTCCGGCGAGGTCATCGGCGGTCTGTTTTTCGGCCATCCTGAACGCGCCCGCTTCAACGAGCAGCATGAGTCGCTCATGACCGCTATCGCCACCCAGGCCGCGGTGGCGATGGACAATGCGCGGCTCTACCGCGATGCCCAGCGGGAGATCGCCAACCGCCAGAAGGCCGAACAGGCGCTGCTACTGCTGAACGAGAGCCTTGAAACCCGTGTTGCGGAAGAAGTCGACCGCCGGTCGCAGAGCGAGGAGGCGCTCAGGCAGCTCCAGAAGATGGAAACGGTCGGCCAGCTGACCGGCGGAATCGCGCACGATTTCAACAATTTGCTGCAGATCGTTTCGGGCAACCTCGACATTTTGCGGCGGAACCTGCCGGAAGATGCGGCCAGGCTGAGGCGGCCGGTCGACAATGCCATGAGGGGCGCGGAGCGAGCCGCGGTCCTGACCCAGCGCCTGCTTGCATTTTCCCGCCGCCAACCGCTGGCGCCCAAGCTGCTCGATCCCAACAAGCTGGTGTCAGGCATGTCGGAAATGCTCCACCGCACCTTGGGTGAAACCTATTCGATCGAAACGGTGCTGGCGTCGGGACTGTGGCGCATCGAGGCCGACCCCAACCAGCTGGAAAGCGCGCTTCTCAACCTTGCGGTCAACGCCAGGGACGCAATGCCCCAGGGGGGCAAGCTGACGATCGAGACCGCCAACACCCACCTCGACCGCCGCTATGCCGAAATCAACAGCGGCGCGGCGCCCGGCCAATATGTCGTCATCTGCGTGACGGACACCGGCGAAGGGATGGACCCGGAGACCGCCGAGAAAGCGTTCGAGCCCTTCTTCACGACCAAAGGCGTCGGCAAGGGAACGGGCCTTGGCCTCTCGATGGTCTACGGCTTCGTCAAGCAATCGGGCGGGCATATCAAGATTTACTCGGAAGAAGGCGAAGGGACGACCGTCAAAATCTATCTGCCTCGCTATCGCGGGACCGGGGATCTGTCCGACGCCGAGGCCGAAGAGTCGACCGCTCCCGGCGGAGATTCCAGCGCCACGATCCTGGTGTGCGAGGATGACGAGGACGTTCGCGCCCTTTCCGCGGAGTCCCTGCGCGGGCTCGGCTATTCGGTGGTCGAGGCCGCGGACGGCGAGGCCGCGCTCCGGATGCTGCAGGGCGACATGCCGGTGGATCTGCTGTTCACCGACGTGGTCCTGCCCGGAATGACCGGCGCCGTGCTGGCGAAGGAAGCGCGCGCCATCCGTCCGGAGCTCAAGGTGCTGTTCACGACGGGCTATGCGCGCAACGCGATCGTTCACCAGGGCCGGCTCGATCCCGGGGTCGAGCTGATCTCCAAGCCGTTCAGCTATTCCGATCTCGCGATCCGGATCAGGGACCTTCTGGACGCCCCGCCGCCCAAGTGAGCGGTGGTGCCCCCGGTCCGGCTCGAACGGACACTCCTTGCGGAACTCGATTTTGAGTCGAGCGCGTCTACCAATTCCGCCACGGGGGCACGCACCCGCCCCTTAGCACGGCCGGAACGAGGGGCAAGACGGGCCGTTACCCCATCTCATCGATGAGGAGCGGCGAATGGCCAAGCAACAGGGGCACGGAGCCACTTCCGCTCCCGAACCCCGCAAGGGAATGCCGGACGTTCACCTGGACGAGAGCGAGTTTCGCCAGCGCTTCCTCCGGCAATTCGCCGATCCGCGATTCGACGAACATCGCACCGAGCTGGACGCGATCGCCGGCGTCGCGTTTCGCAACTACGACGAAGGTCGCAAGTCACCCAACGCGCGCAAGGCGGGCCCGGGCTTCGCCGATCCCGACTATGAGCTGGCCGACGACTGGCGCGCAACGAAGGAGGCGGTGGACAAGGCCCAGGCCGAGCATGACGATCCCGATCAGCCACCCTGCATCCTGATCGTCAACGGCTCGTCGCGATCCGAACATACCTGCCCCGGCGAAATGTCGAAAAGCTGGCGGCTGACCGAGATCGCTCGCGAGATTTGCGAGACGGACGGGATGAAGGTGAGGATCCTCAACCTGTCGCGGCTGGCGGCGGAATATGGAGCGCACATCCACCCCTGCAAGGCCTGTTTCTCGACCGCAGCGGCGCTCTGCCATTGGCCATGCAGCTGCTACCCCAACTATTCGCTCGGCCAGACCCAGGATCTGATGAACGACATCTACCCCTTGTGGGTCCGCGCCCACGGCATCCTGCTGATCACGCCGGTCAACTGGTACCATACCAGCTCGCCGATGAAGCTGATGATCGACCGGCTGGTCTGCGCCGACGG
>CBFGLY010000083.1:0-5773 GCA_965649725.1 uncultured Sphingomonas sp. | reverse complement strand
TACGGCCCGGATTCGCCCTACAACGCGGACTTGCCCTACGACATCAAGCAAAAGGCCTTGTTCGGTGAAGCGACTTACGACTTCGGCCAGTTCAAACTGACCGCCGGCGGGCGCTACTATGACTTCAAGGAGGTTCGCGACTTCAAGAACGGCGGACTCTTCGCGCCTTTCCCCGGATTCGTGAGCGAGGGCGACAAAACTTCCTCGAACGGGTTTAGCCCGCGCGTCATCGCCACCTGGGAACCGAACCGGAACCTCAGCGTGAACCTACAGGCCGCCAAGGGCTTCCGCCTGGGCGGCATCAACGACCCGCTCAACATTCCGTTGTGCTCAACCGAGGACGCGGAAATCTTCGGGCCGCTTCAGTCCGATTCCTACAGGGACGAAACGCTCTGGAACTACGAAGCGGGCGTCAAATATTCGAAGGGACCCTTCTCGCTCAATGCGGCGGTGTTCCACACCCGGATCAAGGACCTGCAGGTGACCGTGGATGCCGGCGGCTGTTCGTCGCGCATCGTCCTCAACGCAGACAAGGCCCACACGACGGGCGGCGAAGCGGAGATTGCGTTCAACGCCTTTGAGGGCCTGAGTTTCTCCCTGGCCGGAAGCTATGTCTCGTCGAAATTCGATTCGACGGTGGAAGACCCGCGCCTGGCGGACCGTACCGGCATTCGCAAAGGCAACCGGCTTCCGTCGGTTCCAAAGTTCCAGGCCGCGGCTTCCGCCACCTACGAGCACCGGCTAACGGATTCGGCCAGGTGGAACGTCAACGCCAGCATCCAGCATGTCGGCAGCCGCTACACCCAACCGGGCGACCAGGAGCCAAGTGCGCTGGTCTTCACCGACGGCACCAACGGTCTCGTCTGGTTCGATCCCATCACCGGCATCGGCGACCAGGCCAATGGCACGCTGACGTCCCTCAAGCTGCCTGCCTATGACCTGGTGAACCTGTCGGCCGGGATCCAATGGGACAGCGGCATCGAGGTCGTCGCCTACATCAACAATGTTTTCGACGAGAATGCCAAGCTGTCCTACGACCGCGAACGTGGCGGCCGGGCGCGGCAGGCATTCCACATCGGTACGCCGCAGACGATCGGCATGACCTTCCGGTACAAGTTTGCCGAGCGAGCGGCCGAGCCGGCGCCTCCTCCTCCTCCGCCCCCGCCGCCTCCGCCGCCTCCGGCGACGCAGACCTGCTCGGACGGGTCGGTGATCCTGGCGACGGACATGTGCCCGCCGCCGCCGCCTCCTCCGCCCCCGCCGGCTCCGCCGCCTGAGCCGGAGCGTGGGTGATCGGGCGCTAGGACCTTCGAGCGCTGATCCTGCGGGTTCGCTGCTCATCAGCCGCCGCACGATGGTTGGCGGCATGACGGCCGGGGCGATTGCTCCGGCCGTTTTGCGCGCCGCGAAGCCCGGAAGCGCGGCCCATGTCGCGATCATCGGAGCGGGCGTATTCGGCGCGTGGACAGCGGAGCATCTGCGCCGCGCCGGACACCGGGTAACGCTGGTGGACATGGCCGGACCCGCCAACAGCCGCGCCAGCTCCGGTGGCGAAAGCCGAATGACCCGCGGCGGTTACGGCAAGGATGAAATCTATACGCGGATGTCCTTCGCCAGCCTGCCGGAGTGGAAAGCGCTGAGCGACACCGCAGGATTGCCGATCTTCATCCCCAGCGGAGTCCTGTTCTTCTCCGGCAAGCCGGGCGATTATTTCGACGGCAGCATCGCGGTCCACCGAAAGCTCGGCATTCCGCTCGAGCAACTGGACGGGCCTCAGCTGCAGCGCCGCTTTCCGATGATCGACTTCAGCGGCATCATTATCGGCCTCTACGAACCGGAATTCGGGGCGCTGATGGCCCGGCGGGCCGTCCAGACGCTGGTCAAGAATTTGACTGCGTCAGGAAGCCACCTGCGGCACGAAGCAGCCCACAGAATCCAGCATGAGGATGGGGCGCTGAAGAGTGTCAGGCTGTCGAGCGGCGCGACGCTGGAGGCCGACGCGTTCGTCTTCGCGCTCGGTCCCTGGCTTGCCAAATATTTCCCGGACCTGCTCGGCAACCGCATCTTCGCCACCCGCCAGGAAATCTTCTATTTCGCCGCGCCACAGGGCGACCGGCGCTTCCTGCCTTCATCGATGCCAGGATGGGCCGACTTCAACGACGGCGACATGTTCTATGGCTTCCCCGACCTTGAGGGCCGAGGCGTCAAGTTCGCGCATGACAAGCACGGCGCCTATGTCGATCCGGACACGCAGTCGCGCGAGCCGACCAGAGCCGCGCTCGACGAAGTCATCGCCTTCCGCGACCGCCGCTTCCCTCTCCTGAAAGGCGCGCCGGTCATCGGCGCCGAGGTCTGCCAGTATGAAAATAGCTCCAACGGCGATTTCCTGATCGACCGCCACCCGACGATGCCCAATGTCGTCCTGGTCGGCGGCGGCTCGGGCCACGGGTTCAAGCATGGGCCGGAAGTCGGCCGGCTGGCGGCGCAGCTTGTGCAGGGCGGCGCGCAGACGGAGCCGCGCTTCTCCCTCGCGACCAAGGGCAAGGCCCAGAAGCGGGAAGTGATCTAGGTTCGCTCCGGCTCGATCATGTGAAGCTCGACCTGGCCGGAAACCCCCTTCAGGTCGAAGCGACCCAGCGGGCGCGCAGGCAGTTCCGCCAGCTCCAGGAATTCCGCGCTGCACAGCGCCGACGCTCCCATCGGCCGGCACTGGCCCTCGATTCGAGAGGCAATGTTCACGGCGCGCCCTATCACGGTGAAGTCCAGCCGTTCGCGCCCGCCGATATTGCCATAGCTGGTCGTGCCGACGTGAAGCCCCACGCCATGGGCGAATTCAGGCTCGCCAAGGTCGGCCGTCCGTCGATTGAGCTCGCACAGGCGGCGCTCCGCGTCGCGCAGGGCGGCGATTGCCGCTGCACAGGCCGCCGATCTTCCGCGCCCTTCTTCCACCGGGAAGATGGCGAGGACCGCGTCGCCGATATATTTGAGCACTTCGCCGCCCGCCGCGTGGATCGAGCCGGCGATGATCTCGAAATAGTTGTTGAGCCGTTCGATCAGCTGTTCGGCGGTCAGCCCCTCGCCCGTCGCGGTGAAATCGCGAAGGTCGGAAAACCAGATCGCGGCCTCGATCGACACGACTTCCCCGCGATGGATCATGCCTTCGCAAACACGTCTGCCCGGGTCCTGGCCGACATAGACCCGGGCCAGCGTCTTCTTGGTGTTCGACTCGACGACCGTGTTGAGGAGAAGCGTCAGGAATCGAAGGCTATCTCTTAGCTCGTCCGCCCCGGACTCGCCGAACCCGCCCGAACGGTCCGTGGCCAGGCCGATCTTCTGGAGCATCCCGGAGAAATTGTTGAGGACCGAACCGAAATAATCGGTGCAGCCAAGAGCGGCGAGGTCGTCGAACACCGGAAAAGGCTGCGGCTCTCCGGCTGGCAGGATCGCCTCGTGAAGCTCTCCTTTTTCCTCGACCAGGAAGAAGGGCGAGGCCAGGAATTGCGGGTTCCGCTGGCTGCCGGAATTGAAATAGACCTCGTCGATCATCGAGGCGCCGAGCTCATACTGCTGCCGCTCGACGACGACGGCGGGATTGATCGGCCCGGGATCGGTCGCCCGGTCGAACCAGACGTGCCTTGTATTGTGCATCAGGGGATGGACGGTCTCCGTCGCCAGGTTGCAGCGACGGATTCCGAAATTCTGGCTGTTCAGGAACCGGCAGTAGCTGTCGAGGAGCAACGGCACCGACTTGCAGCCGGCTGCCTCGCCGCTTGCCCAGTCGAGCAGTACGTCGCGAAATCCTCCCACCGCGCCTCCCGAAGCGGCTAGCCCGCCTTGGCGACTCCCACCAGCGCCGGCCGCAGGAGCCTGTCTTTCAACATATAGCCCGTCTGCATCTCTTCGACGATGGTCCCCGGCGCGGCTTCCCCGGTCGCAAGCTCGATCATCGCCTGATGCTTGTGCGGGTCGAGCGGCTGGCCAAGCGCTTCGATGCGCGTCACGCCATTGCGGGAAAACACCGCATCGAGCTCGCGCAAGGTCGACTGGATGCCGTCGATGAAGCTCTTGATCTTCTCGTCTTCCTCGGCGCCCTCGGGCACATGGCTGAGAGCGCGGTCCAGATGGTCGCGCACCGCCAGCATGTCGCGGGCAAAGCCGGTCGAGGCATAAGCCGCCGCCTGCTGCTTCTCCGCCTCGAGCCGCCGCCGGACGTTCTGGGTCTCGGCATGGGCGTAAAGCGCCTTGGCGTTCGCTTCCTCGAGCTGCTTTTCCAGTTCCGTCACGCGGTCGTGCTCGGCAAGCTCGGGGGCGTCCGCCGCGGTTTCCTCGCGGATTTCGTCGGCTTCGTCGTGCAGGTCTTTTTTGTCCATCATCTCATATATCTCGTGAGGGCTTGCGCCGTGAAATCCACCATGGGGACGACCCGCGCATAGTTCAATCGCGTCGGCCCGATAACCCCGACAACGCCGACCACCTGCCCTTCGCTCCCGCGATAGGGGGCGGCGATGACCGACGAACCGGAAAGAGCGAACATCCGGTTCTCGCTGCCGATGAAGATGCGGCAGCCCTGCCCTTCCCGCGCTCCGTCCAGAAGACGCGCGATTTCCTGCCGGTCCTCAAGCTCGTCCAGAAGCTTGCGAACCCGCTCCAGGTCGGCGGCGGCAGCCTCGTCGATCAGGTTCGCCTGGCCGCGAACGATCAGCACCGGACGCTGCGCATGGTCCTCGCTCCAGTCGGCCAGGCCGCGCGCGACCAGCTCGGCCGCGGCGGCATCGATCGCTTCCCGGCGCTCGACGATCTCGGCGCGAAGCCTGGCTTGCGCTTCGGCCAGCGTCAGGCCGGACAAGCGCGAGCTGACATAGTTGCCGACCTCGGCCAGGGCGACCGCGTTCGTGCCGCCCGGAAGGGGCACGACCCGATTTTCGACGCTTCCGTCCATCCCGACGAGCACGGCCAAGGCGCGGTCCGGCGCCAGCGGCACGAAATTCAGCTGCCGAAGCCGGAAGTCGTTTTTCGGAGCCAGAACGACGCCGGCGCAGGCGGACAGGCCCGACAAGGTTGCCGTCGCCGCGGCCAACGCTTCCTCGACCGGGCGATCCTTGAGCTGCGCTTCGATTGCCGCCCGCTCCCGCGCCTGCGGCAGTGCGCTGTGCATGATCCCGTCGACGAACAGGCGCAGCCCCGTTTCGGTCGGAATGCGCCCGGCCGAGGTATGCGGATGTGTTAGCAGCCCGCGCTCCTCAAGTTCCTGCATCACGCCGCGGATCGAGGCGGGCGACAGGCTGATCGACCCGGCAAGCGCCTTCGATCCCACCGGCTGCCCGCGGTCGAGATAAGCCTCGACCACCAGCCGGAAGATATCGCGCATTCGCTCGGTAAGATCGCCGATCGGCTCGGTCATGGCGGCGATGTAGGCATGTTGATCAATAAACAAAACCGTTCGCCCTGAGCTTGTCGAAGGGCCGCCCTTGTTTTGCTCATCGTAGGGGAGAAATGCAGTCCTTCGACAGGCTCAGGACGAACGGGTTTGATACTGAGGCAGCGGCAGTCTAGAGCCCGCCGACCATTATCAGGAGATTTTCATGCGCCCCAGCGGCCGCGCCCCCGATCAGATGCGCGAATTGCGGTTCGAACCCGGCTTCACTCGTCATGCCGAGGGCAGCTGCCTTGTCAGCTTTGGCGACACGCGCGTGCTGGTGACCGCCAGCATCGAAGACAAAGTGCCGCCCTTCCTTCGCGGCAAGGGCCAGGGCTGGGTCACCGCCGAATATGG
>CBFGLY010000082.1:0-5776 GCA_965649725.1 uncultured Sphingomonas sp. | reverse complement strand
GGCTTCCCAATGTGCCGGAGGGCAGCCCGTGGATGTTCCCGAGCGGCAAGTCGCATCTCAGCCGGGTGCGGCTGTTCCAGCTGGTGCGGCAGATGGCCGGCCTGGCGGGCATCTCCCCCGATCGGGTCAGCCCTCACGTCCTTCGTCACGCCTTCGCGACGCACCTGCTGGCCGGCGGCGCCGACCTTCGCGTGCTGCAATCGCTGCTCGGCCATGCCGACATCGCCACAACCCAGATCTACACCCATGTCGACGCGGCGAGGCTCGTCGAACTGGTCAACAGCCGCCATCCGCTGGCAACCGATCGTCGTTGACGAAGAACTCCCCGCCGCTTACCCGCCGCCGCTGATGCTCACTTATCTCGAATTCGAAAAGCCGATCGCCGCGCTCGACGCGAAAATCCACGAACTGCGCGAAACCGCCAGCGCGGGATCGATCGACATCGATTCCGAGGTCGCCAAGCTGGAAGCCAAGTCGGCCAAGCTGCTCAAGGACACCTACAGCAAGCTGAGCCCCTGGCAGAAGACGATGGTCGCCCGTCATCCGGAGCGGCCGCACTTCAAACATTATGTCGCCGGCCTCACCGAGGATTTCATGCCCCTGGCGGGCGACCGCGCCTTTGCCGACGATCCGGCGATCATCGGCGGCCTGGCCCGGATCGACGGCCGGCGGGTCGTGCTGATCGGTCATGAGAAGGGCGACGATACCGCAAGCCGCCTCAAGCATAATTTCGGCATGGCCAAGCCCGAGGGCTACCGCAAGGCGATCAGGCTGATGCAGCTGGCCGACCGTTTCGGACTTCCGGTGGTCAGCCTGGTCGATACGTCGGGAGCCTTCCCTGGGGTGCAGGCCGAGGAGCGCGGCCAGGCGGAAGCCATCGCCCGCTCGACCGAGCAATGCCTTGCCCTTGGCGTTCCACTCGTCGCCGCGGTGGTCGGCGAGGGCGGATCGGGCGGCGCGGTGGCCATCGCCGCAGCCAACCGCGTCCTGATGTTCGAGCATGCGGTCTATTCGGTCATTTCGCCCGAAGGCTGCGCGTCGATCCTGTGGCGGACGGCGGACAAGGCAGCGGATGCGGCGGAAGCGATGAAGGTGACCGCCAGCGACCTCCAGGCGCTCGGCGTGGTCGACCGGATCGTGCCCGAGCCGCTGGGCGGAGCGCAGCGCGATCCGGCCGCTGCAATCGCCAATCTGAAGTCCGCGATCATCGAGGAAGTGGACGGGCTGGCCAGGCTTAGCCGGCAGCAATTGCTCGATCAGCGCCGCTCCAAATTCCTCGCCATCGGCTGATCCCACGGAACCCGCAGCCGCAGCTTCCCGTTCACCGCAACGACAGATCGTTTCGGTGATGGAGAAGAGGATGCGTACCGCCCTTGCCCTTATGGCCGCCAGCTCGATGGCCGTCGTGCCGATTGCCGTCGAGGCTCAGCAGCAACGATATTTGAATCCTCGCGACGTCCAGCAATCGGCGCAGGAACATGCGAAGCTGGTCGCCGAATTCGGCGGCGCCGAAACCGGGCCGCGAGCGGCCTATGTCGAAAGCGTCGGCCGCAGGGTCGCGGCCTATTCCGGAACGGCCAACGCCGGCCAGGCCTATCATTTCACGACCCTCAACAGCGCGGTCGAAAATGCCTTCGCCACGCCCGGCGGCTATGTCTACATCACCCGCCAGCTGATGGGCATCATGAACGACGAGGCGGAACTGGCCTTCGTCGTCGGGCATGAAACCGGCCATATCGCCGCGAACCATGCCCAGCAGCGCAAGGCGGCGTCGCGCAACAACAGCATCCTTGGCGTGCTCGGCGTCCTGCTTGGGAGCGTCGTTGGCGGCGGGTTCGGCAATCTGATCGCGCAGAGCGCCCAATATAGCTCCAAGCTCAGGACGCTGAGCTTTTCCCGCAATCAGGAATATCAGGCCGACGTGCTCGGAATCCGCTATCTTTCGCAGGCCGGATACGACCCCAACGCCGGATCGACGATGCTTCGCCAGCTGACGCTCAATTCAGCGCTTGAATCGCGGATCCAGGGCGACGCCAACCGCTCCACGCCGGAATGGGCAAGCACCCACCCGCTCAGCCAGAACCGGGTGACCCAGGCGGCCCAGGTCGCGCGCCAGACCGGCCGCGCGGGCCAGGGCCTGCGCAACCGCGACGCTTTCCTGGCCCAGCTGGAAGGCGTCACGGTCGACGACGATCCGGCGCAGGGCATCATCGACGGGCGGAGCTTCACCCATCCCGACCTTCGCCTTCAGTTCGTCGTGCCGACCGGCTTCCTGATGCAGAACGGAACCACGGAGGTCTCAATCGAGGGATCGTCGGGCCAGGCGCAGTTCGCCGGCGGGCGGTTCACCGGAAGCATGGACCAATATATCCGCCGGGTCCTGCAGGAGCTTACGGGCGGCCGGACGCAGCTCGCGCTGACGCCGATGCAGCGGACCACCGTCAACGGAATTCCCGCGGCCTATGTCGTGGGGCGCGCCAACACTTCGTCCGGCGCGGTCGATGTCAGCGTGTTCGCCTATCAATGGGATCGCGACACCGTCTATCATTTCATCACGCTGACCCGGGCGGGGCAGGGGCTGACCCCGTTCGCGTCGATGGTCAATTCGCTCCGCCGGATCACCCCGGCCGAAGCGGCCTCGATCCGTCCCAGGATCATCGACGTGGTGACGGTGAGGAACGGCGACACGGTGCAGTCGCTCGCCGAGCGAATGGCCTATCGCGATTACCGGATGGATCGGTTCCTGGCGTTGAACGGGCTGACCGCCGGCAGCCGGCTGGTGCCGGGCCAGAAGGTCAAGATCGTCGTCTATGGGTCGCGCCGCACATAGGCGGCGCTACATCGAGTCGGCGACCTTGTTGTCGAGCTTGCCCCACATGCCGTTCGATCCGCCGCCGAGGTTCGATAGCGAAACCATGATGGCGACGATGATCAGCGAAGCGATCAACCCATATTCGATCACGGTCGCGCCGCGCTTGTCCGAGCGAAGCTTGCGACCCATTGTTCGGATAGCGAGCACGCCACCCTCCTCTGGTCCTGGTCCACACTGCGGTTTTAGGGGCGAAACGATTAAGAATATATTGGAGGGACAGGGTTAATCCCGCGCTTGCCTCGATTATTCTGCCCATCCGAGAAAATGGAGAATTTCCAGGCGCTCCTCCGTGCGGCCGTCGGATCCGGAGGCTTCGAACGCCTCAGACGCTCGCCGCGCCGCCGATCGGCCAAGCGGTTGCCGCTCGGTCAAACAGTTGCCGGCACCCATCGCCCGAAGGTCTTTCACCAGCGAGGCCAGGCTGGCGTAGCGGAGCGTCACCCGGTCGACATCGACCACCGGCATGGCGAAGCCGGCCGAGCCGAGCAGCGCCGCGAGGGAGGCAGGCTCGATCCGCGGATGGGTCCGGGCCACCGCTCGTCCGGACGCGCGGTCGGCCTCGATCAATGCGGAACGAAGCGCAGGAAGGCTGTTTCCGCCGGCAAGCGCGCCGATGAAGGGCGCATCGCGGCGAAGGGAGCGGCGGATCAATTGCAGCGCGATGGGAAGGTCGTTGACCGTGTCGAGAGTCCCGACCGCGACGCACAAGTCATAACGGTCCTCGCCGAAATCGTGACGGTCCTCTTGCGCGAGAACGCCGCCGGCCTGTTTCGCGAATAGCGCACCGGGCTCGACGATTTCGACTTCCGCTGCGACGCCGCGAAGCCGGGCGGGCCAGTCGGGCGAGGGGCAACCGATCAGAAGAGCCCGTTCGAAGGTCCGAGCAATGGCTGCCAGCCGCTCCAGGCAATCGTCATATGCCCGGTCGAGCAGGAATAGCTCCGGCCCCATAAGCGCGGCGCGGTCGCGGCGCAGGGCGCGGAGCTTTCGGTCGAACAGGTCGGCGGTCATGGGGGCGCTTGTGCGGCGCGCGGCCTCGCGCGACAAGGGGCGATGGCCAGTGCATTTCCGCGCCCGCTCCGGCAAGTCGGCAAGCTGCTGCTCGACTTCGCGCTTCCGCCGCGTTGCGCCGGCTGCGCCGACATCATCGAAGAGGTGGGCGCCTTTTGTCCGCTTTGCTGGGAGCAGATGGAATGGCTCGGCAATGGCGGTTGCTCGGTCTGCGGCCTGCCACTCGCGGGGACGGAGGCCGACACCTGCGCCCGATGCCTGGCCGAGCCGCCGAAGGTCGACCGGATGAGGGCCGCGGTCGCCTATGGCGACCTGCCGAGGTCGATCGCGATCCGCCTGAAATATGGGCGAAAGGTGGCATTGGCCCGGACGATGGCCCGCTACATGGCGCCGCTGCTGGACGGCGTCGGGCAGGACGCGCTGCTGGTTCCGGTGCCGCTTCATCGCTCGCGGCTGTGGGTGAGGGGCTTCAACCAGTCGGGGCTGGTGGCCCGCGAGCTCGCCCGCCGCAGCGGCGTCGAATGGGACGGCGGCCTGCTTCGGCGAACCCGGCGGACCCAGCCCTTGAAGGGCATGAACCACAACCAGCGCAAAAAGACCGTCGCCGGAGCCTTTGCGGTGGTCGACCCGAAGCGGATCGCCGGACGGGACATTTTGCTGGTGGACGATGTGCTGACGAGCGGGAGCACCGCCGAAGCCTGCGCGAGCGCGCTTCGCAAGGCCGGCGCCGGCCGGGTCGAGCTCGTCTGCTGGGCGCGGGTGGTGCGTCCATCGCGTTTGATGCGTTAAGGAAGCGCCATTCAACGAGGGAGTGCGGCGTGCCGAAGGTGGAAATCTATACGAAGATGACGTGCGGCTTTTGCGTCCGGGCCAAGCGGCTGCTCGACATGAAGAAGGTCGATTATGAGGAAATCGCGGTCGACATGGGCGGGCCGAGGAAGGCCGAGATGGTCGAGCGGGCCGGCGGGCGAATGACCGTGCCGCAGATCTTCATCGACGGGCGGCACATTGGCGGGTGCGATGCCCTGATGGCCCTGGAATATGACGGCAAGCTGGACGGGCTGCTCGCCGCATGAGCGCGGTGCGCATTGCCCTTTATCAAGCGCAAAGCGGGATCGAACCGGCCGCAAATGCCCGGGCACTGGTCGCGGCGGTGCATGACGCGGCGGCGGGCGGAGCGGTGATGCTGTTCACGCCGGAAATGTCGGGCATGCTCGACCGGGACCGGGAGCGGGCGCTGGGCAAGGCGCGGGTCGAAGGCGAAGACGAAGTGCTGGCCGCTGTCCGCGCCGCCGCGTCGAGTGCGGGAATATGGGTGCATCTCGGCTCGCTGGCGCTGAAGGGCGAAGGCGGGAAGCTGGTCAACCGGGGGTTCCTGATCGACGATCGGGGCGAGGTGCGGGCCCGCTACGACAAGATCCACTTGTTCGACGTCGACCTGCCGACCGGCGAAAGCTGGCGGGAATCGGCGATGTACGAGGCAGGGAAAAGCGCGGTGGTCGTGCCCGGCACGCCGGTCGGCAAGATCGGCCTGACCATCTGCTACGACCTGCGCTTCCCCGAGCTGTTCCAGCGGCTGAGCGAGGCGGGAGCCGATCTGATCGCGGTTCCGGCCGCCTTCACCGTTCCGACCGGCAAGGCGCATTGGCAGGTCCTGCTGAGGGCGCGGGCTATCGAGGCGGAACTGTTCGTCGTCGCGGCTGCGCAGGCCGGACGGCATGAAGACGGGCGCGAGACTTATGGCCATTCGCTGGTGGCCGACCCTTGGGGCGAGGTGCTCGTCGAAATGGGCGAGGAGCCTGGCCTGGCCTTCGTCGACATCGATCCCGCCAGGACCGAAGAGGTCCGCGCGCGAATTCCAGTGCACCAGCATCGAAGGCCGATCGCGCCGCC
>CBFGLY010000081.1:0-5782 GCA_965649725.1 uncultured Sphingomonas sp. | reverse complement strand
GGTTCCACGAACCTGGCCGGCCACGGAACGCGCATTGTTCGTGCCGATGCCGTCGACCGACAGGCCGACTTGCTTGCTGATCGAACCGTCGGTCGACGAGGATCCGGCGAGGCCGATCGACTTGCCGAGGCCGTTGGTCCCGACCGCGGCATTGGCGACGCTGCTGACCGAACCGGCCAGGCCCGCATCGGCGCTGGCGTGCCCGCTGCGCGGATTGATCGAGCGGTTCACGGTCACGTCGAGGGTCTTGTTGACGCTGCCGGTCACGCTTCCGACGATCGAGCCATTCCCGATCAGGCCTCCGCCCGAACCGCCGCCGAGGACGCCGTTGACGATTCCGCAAAGGCAACCGCCGGCTCCGCCGCCGCCGCCGCCAAGCAGTCCGCCCGCCTGGGCAGGGGTTGCGGCCATTGCGGTTCCGGCCAGGGCGACCGCCAAAATCTTGAACCTGAGCATCGAAATTCTCCTCTTTTCGAAAGGCCGATCACGACCCGTCTGAAGAGGAGAACGGCACCGTCGGGGAACTTCATCCCGACGCCGAGGAATTATTTGAGGCCAACGGCCTTCGGAGGAACGTCGCATGCCCCGCAGACGATTCCCCGCCCGACCTTGCCCTTGCCCGGCTGCGCTTCGGCAGCGAGACGTACCGCCGAGCCGGTCGCGGCCATGCGGGCAGCGACGAAAGGCGCCGCAAAGCTGGTCCCTCGAACGGCGACATAGCCCCGGCCGGGCAATGCGGCGGCCAGGTCCGCTCCGGGGGCCGCGAAGTCGAGATGCTCGGCCCGGCCCGCTTCGCGCAAGGCCCGGTTGTCAGAATCCACTCCGGTCACGGCAATCACGCCCGGATAGGAAGCCGGATATTGAGGAGGCGCGGCGGGCCCATCGTTGCCGACGGCCGCCACCAGCGCGATTCCACGCGACCGCAGCGCCATGACCGCGCGCTCCAGAGTCTTGTTGGGCGGCCCAACCAGGCTGATGTTGATCACCGAAGGCTTCTTGGAGGCCGCCCAGGCCAGGGCGCGCACGATCGCCGTTGCCGATCCGGCTGCCGGATTGCCGCCATAAACGTCCCCGACATAAAGCTCGGCGCCGCGCGCCGCGCCGCGGAACGGGCCCTGGTCGCCGACCAGCAGCGATCCGACCGCGGTCCCATGACCGGTCGGCTGGGCAGGCCCGGCGAATCCGCGCTGCTCGATGCCGGCATTGGCAAGCGACGGATGCGACGCGACTCCACCGTCGATCATCGCGATTCGGGTCCCCTCACGGACCATGGCGGTGGCGGCAAGCGTCGCCGCGGTCGCGGGGGCAAGCGCTCCGCCGGCCGGCTGGTAAACATGATTATAGTCGGCCTGAAGCATCGGCGCGGCCTTGCGCAGCGCCTTGAGCCCCTTGCGCACATTCATTCCGCGAGGGCAGGCGAGCGTGACCAGGCGAAGGCCAAGCTCGACGGTGCGTTCGTCCTTTGTGATGCGGAATCCCGCCCGCTGCGCCAGCGCGAGGGATGCCGTGTCGGGATCGGTGACGATAAGCTCGCCCTTGCGGACCGGATCGCCGTGGTTGTCGCGGTCGAGCGTTGCCCGATTGGCTTCGATCAGCGCGTCGAGCCTTGCCCTGCGCAAGTTGGCGATCTGGGAGGGCGTGCCACGGACGACTTCAATTCCGCCTTCGACGCGATCGAGCGAGACATTGTTGCCGCCGTTGATCGCGTTCACGCTGTTTTGAAGCGATCCAGGCATGCCGTTGACGGTCTGGTTGAGCGTGTTTCCGATCTGCCCGGTGAGGCCGCCGACCGGCCCGGAAAGTCCGCCCGCTCCGCCGAGAACGCTTCCGACCGGCCCGCTGCCGCTGCCCAGGCCGCCAAGCCCCCCAAGGCCGCCCAATCCGCCGCCACTACCCCCCAGCAATTGAGCGGGAGCTGCCGTCGCGACCATCGCGGAGAGCAGCGTGGAGAGGAAAATGGTGCGCTTGGACATCGGAAGAACCTTTTCTTATGCCTTCAGGGATGAAACGTCGAACAGCCGCCGTTTCATCCGCATGAGGTATAATGACGTCTCCTTCATCGTTCGATTCGGAGCTTGCCGCCGTCTGGCCGCGCCTCAGGCGCTTCGCCCACGCGCTCGCCCGGAATCGGGCCGATGCGGACGATCTTGCCCAAGCAGCCGCGGAAAAGGCGTTCAAGTCCTTTCACCAGTTCCAACCTGGAACGAGGTTCGACAGCTGGATGTTCCGGATTTGCAGGACGGTGGCGACCGACCTGTTCCGTTCGGGGACTCGCCGAGCGGCCCACGAGGCACCGGCGGAGGCCGGCCAGCATGTCGGGTACGACCCGACCAGCGCGACCGAAGCCGCGGTCGACCTTGGAACGGCCATGGCCGCGATGCAGCAGCTTCCCGAGGAGCAGCGCGAAGTGGTCGCGCTGATCCTGATCGACGGCTTCGGATATCGCGAGGCGGCGGAGATATTGGGTCAGCCGATCGGCACGGTGTCGAGCCGGCTGGCGAGAGGGCGGCAGGCGTTGCTCGCCTTGCTTGGCGAGGATGAGTGACATGAGAGACGAGGACTTCTTCGCCTGGCTGGACGGCGAACTGGAAGGCGAGGCGGCAAAGCGCGTTGCCGCCGAGGTCGCGGCGAATCCGACCCTGTCGGAAAAGGCCCGGCAGCACCGTGAACTTGCCGGGAGGCTCAGCGGCGCCTTCGATCGGGTGATGGACGACGCCGTTCCGCCTCCTCGTTTCGCTTCCGCCGAAGTGGTGGACTTCGCCCGGCAACGCGAGGAGCGCGACCGCCGGCGCGGCCGTCCCATTTCCGTTGCCACCCAGTGGGCCGCCATGGCCGCAACGCTCGCGATCGGGATTGTCGCCGGGACGATGCTTCCCTCGACCGGAGGCGGCCCCGTTGCCCGCGAAAATGGCGCACTGGTGGCATCGGCCTCGCTCGAGGACGCGCTGTACACGAGGTTGGCGAGCGCGCCCGCCGAGGATGGCCCGAGGATCGGCCTCACCTTCCGCGACAAGTCCGGCGATGTCTGCCGAAGCTTTACCGACGAAGGCTTGAGCGGGCTGGCGTGCCGGTCCGGCGGCGACTGGCAAATTCGCGGCCTGTTCCAGGGCGGGTCGAGCCAGTCGGGTGACTATCGCATGGCCTCGGGCGAGGACCCTCGTCTCGCAGCGCTTATCGACGAGCGGATTGCGGGCGAGCCGTTCGATGCCAGCGCAGAGAAAGCGGCGATGGAGAAGGGCTGGCGCTAGCGGAGCCAGTCGGGCAGCGGCAGGCTGGCCGCGTCGGCCAGGTCGAGTCTCTGCCGGACCATGGCCCAGCGGCTTCCTTCGACCAGCACTTCAGGAGTGATCGGGCGGCTGTTGTAGGCGCTCGACATGGCCGCGCCATAGGCGCCCGCGGTTCGAAAGACGATCAGCTCGCCTTCACGCACCTCGTCCAGATCGCGCGACATTGCGAAGGTATCGCCGCTTTCGCACACCGGTCCGGCGACATGGGCGGTCATCCTGCTCCCGCGTGGCCGGACCGCTTCGATCTGGTGGTAGGCATCGTACAGCGCGGGGCGCATCAGGTCGTTCATCGCCGCGTCGACGATCAGCCAGGGGTGTCTTTCTCCCGGTTTCACGCGGACGACGCGGGCGAGGAGCACGCCGGCATTACCGCTGATCAGCCTGCCGGGCTCGAACGCCAGCCGGACATCCCAGCCGGCAGTCACCCGCTTCACCATGGCGCCATATTCCGCGGGGCTGGGCGGTTCCGGCTGGCCCGCGCCGTAGGGAACGCCAAGTCCGCCGCCAAGGTCGGCTAATTCCGGATGGAACCCATCCGCGCGTAGCTCCGCGATCAGGCTCCCTATCCGCCGGAACGCCGTCTCCAGCGGGGATAGGCTGGTAAGCTGGCTGCCGATGTGAACCGTGACACCCGTAACCTTCAGGCCCGGCATCGCTCCAACGGCCCTGAAAGCGGACAGCGCATCCGCGGCGGGAAGGCCAAACTTGTTGTCGGCCGTCCCCGTCGTAATCTTGGCGTGGGTTCCCGCCTCGACGTCGGGATTGATGCGAAGTGCGACCGGCGCCTCTTTTCCCATTGCCGTCGCGATCGCCGACAGACTCTCCGCTTCCTCGACGGACTCCAGGTTGAATTGCAGCAAGCCGCCATGGAGCGCCTCGTCCATTTCGCCCGCAGTCTTGCCCACGCCGGAAAAGACGATTGTCTCGGGCGCCATTCCGGCCGTCCGCGCAGCGCGATATTCGCCGATCGAGACGACATCTGCGCCGAGCCCTTCGCGAGCCAGGATGCGCAGTACCGCCGGGTTGGGGTTGGCCTTGACCGCATAGGCGATCAACGGGTCGTCGAGGCCGCGCAATGCGTCCTTCATCGCCCGCGCATGGCGCACCAGCGTCGCCGCCGAATAGACATAGACCGGCGTCCCGACTTCCTCGGCGATCAGGCTGAGCGGCACGGCCTCGCAGTGGAGCTCGCCGTCTCGAAGATTGAAATGGTCCATTGGCTAGTGGCCAACTCCTAATCGGACTGATCGGCGCCGAACAGTTCGGCGGCCTCGTCGATATCCACGCAGCTAGTTTCTACCGCAGGCGCAGCTCGCAGGACGGCGTAGCCGACAAGGGCCGAGATCAACGATCCCGCCAGCGTCCCGACCCTCGCTTCATCGATCAGCGCCATGTTTCCGGGGAAGGCAAGCGCACCGATGAACAGGCTCATGGTGAAGCCGATGCCGCACAGGATCGCGGCGCCGTAAAGCTGGGGCCAGCTGGTGCAGGCCGGCTGCGGGGCAATCCCTGATTTCACCGCCAGCCAGATCGCGCCGAAAATGCCGAGCTGCTTGCCGAGGAAAAGTCCCAGCAGGATGGCGAGCGGTAGCGGCTGGGCGAGCAGGGCGGCGCCTCCCGAAAGTGCGACCCCCGCCGATGCCAGGCCGAAGAGTGGGACGACGCCGAACATCACCCAGGGATGGATGGCATGTTCCAGCCGCTTGAGCGGGGAGTGGTCCTCTCCACGACCGAGCGGGATGGTGAGGGCGGCGAGGACGCCCGAGATCGTCGCGTGGACTCCGCTCGCCAGCACCAGCAACCAAAGCAGCGCGAAGCCGGCCATGTAGGGCCAAAGGCGGCGAACACCGAACTGGCCCAGTGCCGCCATTGCGCCAGTCACGGCCAGCGCGGCGGCAAGGGCGGGGACGCTAAGATCAGCGGTGTAGAATAGCGCAATCACCAGCACGGCGCCGATGTCGTCAACGATGGCAATCGTCACGAGCAGAAGCTTGATCGAGACAGGCGCGTGGCGGCCGAGGATCGCGAGCACGCCGACGGCGAAGGCGATGTCGGTGGCCGCCGGAATGGCCCAGCCTTTGGCCAATGCGGGATCGCCGCCCACGGCCACGAGGTAGATGAGGGCGGGGATCGCCATTCCGCTTGCGGCCGCGATGATCGGCAGCCGCCGCTCGGCCGGCGTCGACAGCCGCCCGTCATACCATTCGCGCTTCACCTCCAGCCCGACCAGCAGGAAGAAGATCGCCATCAGGCCGTCGGCGATCCATTCGTGAAGCGACATCTGGCCGAGGCGCGGCATGGCCGGGCCGAGCTTCAGGTGGAGCAGATGGTCGTAGGCTGGCGCGAGCGCGCTGTTCGCGGCGATCAACGCCATGGCCGCGGATGCGATCAGCGCGATGCCGGCATATTTCTCTTGTCTCTGATGATGATCGGATGCCGCGCTCATGAGACGGCGATAGCGGCATTGGTGCCAAATCGTCGATGATTATCGGTCG
>CBFGLY010000080.1:0-5805 GCA_965649725.1 uncultured Sphingomonas sp. | reverse complement strand
GCCCAGGCGAAGGTCGGCAAGTTCGGCTTTGTCGGCAACCAGCAATATCGGGACGCATTCTAGCGGGGCCGGGTAACGGGTTTTCAACCGACCGCCGCTAGCGATGGCGGCATGGACATCATCGCCGCTCACCAGCAAGGGCTGATCGAACAATTGGACGCCGAAGTCGAAGCGCTTGCCGGGCGGACTCGGGATCATGCGCAGCGGGCGGTGGTGCTGCATCATCTCTACGATCATTCGCGAGGGGCGCACCGATGGGCGCTTTGCGAAGCGCGCCGGTCGCTGCTCATCGCGTCGGCCATCGCCCGGCTTCGGAACCGGCTCGACCGATGGGGCTGGACGTTTCGCGAGGCCGAGCGGGCGAGACAGGCACTGGACATGCTGGCCGAGGCCCTGGGCGAGCAAATGCGCGCGCGGACCATCGCGGCCTATCGCTCATACCGGCTCAGCGCCACCGCGGCGCTGCGGGGCGAGGCCGAGGCCGGCCTTCCGCCGGAACTGCTGGACGCGCTCGACCGATGCCATAGGGCGCGCCGCGACGGCCGTTCACTGGACGCGGATGAATTGCTCGCGCTGAGCGAAGCCAGCGAGCGGATGGCGGACGCGGCAACCGATCGCGGCCGGGTCGATGCGGCCTGGACGGCGATCGAGAACAGCGGCTTGCGGCGCAGCGCAAAGCGCATGCTCGGCGCCAGGGCCATGGCGCGTTGCGATGCGCTGGGCCGGCGCAATGGCCTGGAAAAGGCGGAGCTGGCCGTCAGGTGCGACCCGGCGCTTCCGCCGTCCTTTCGTGCCAATCCCGCCCAGCATTTCTACGCGCTGCAACGCGCATTGACGGAACGGCGCCGCCAGCAATGGCGCGAGCTTTGCGATCGGGAAAGCGACGCGGTCGCGCTGGCCGCCTAGCCGCCCAATCAGCCGAAGGTGAAGGCGTAGGCTTCGACCCCCGGATCGAGGAACTCGATGGTGAACAGCCGTTCGCCCGATCCCGCCTTCTGCCGGACCAGCTGATAGAGGCGCTGCCCCGTCACCGTCCCATATCCTGCCGCGTCGATGTCCATGCCGTGGTCGGCGCCAGGCGCCTTGCCGTCGAGGAGGACCCGGAAGCGGATCGGTTTCCCGGTCGAGCTGCCGAGGACGAGGTGCAGGTCGCGCGCCTGGAACCGGAAGGCGATGACGCCCCCCTTGTCGATATTCACGGCCCGCTGCGGCTCGACCTTCCAGCGGCCGTCCAGACCCCATTCGTTCAATTTCAGGGACGGCGGGAGGCGATAATCCGCCGCTCCGTCGCGGAAGCTGCCGGGCGAGACGAAGTTGCTCGCCCGTTTCGTGCCGAGATAGGTTTCGGGGCTGCGGATGGAAGCGAAGTCGGCCGCCGCGCTGGTGCCCCCCGCGCGCACGGCGGTTTCCTCGCCAAGGCCCTTCGCGCCATTCTCGACGAGCAGCGAGCGGATCGCCGCCTCCGTCTCGTCGGTGCGGCCTTCGCCGAAATGGTGGTAGCGGATGCGTCCCTGAGCGTCGGCGAGATAGTGGGCGGGCCAATAGCGGTTGTTAAACGCGCGCCAGATGGCGAGGTTGTTGTCGAGCGCGACCGGGTAGCGAATGCCGAGGTCGGCGACGGCCTTGCGGACGTTGGCGGGATCGCGTTCGAAGGCGAACTCGGGTGCGTGGACGCCGATCACGACCAGGCCCTTGTCCCTGTATCGCTCGGCCCAGGCTTTCACATAGGGCACGGAGCGGATGCAGTTGATGCAGCTGTAGGTCCAGAAGTCGACCAGGACGACCTTGCCCTTGAGCTGCTCGCGGGTCAGCGGCGGGGAGTTGAGCCACAGCACCGCGCCGTCGAGCGAAGGCAGCGGTCCTTCGACCGGAAGCTTGCCGCCGGCGCTGCTGGTGCTGAGCTCCTCTTCCTCCATGCCGAGCAATTGCGCGAGGCGATGTTCGAAGCTGAACGTCTGGGCCGTCGACAGTTTCGCAAGCAGGCGGGTGTCGAGGCCGAGCGCGATGAAGCCCACCGCGACGAGCATCAGGACGCCGAGCGCCTTGCGAACGCCCTCACCAACGCCGATCGACCGCTTCATCGCGGCGAACACGCGGCCGCCGACGAGGAGGGCGAGGGCCAGACTCGTCGCCGCGCCCAGCGCATAGGCGAGGAGAAGGCCCGCGGTGGTCGCGCTGGCGCCCGAAAGCGCCGCGCCGGTGAGGATGATGCCGAGGATCGGGCCTGCGCAAGGCGCCCACAGCAGGCCGGTGGCAACGCCGAGCAACGCGGAGCTGCCGATTCCGCCGCGGTCGGCTCGCTCGGAGAGGCGCTGGCCCCAGCCGACGAGCGGACGCATCACGCGCTCCGACAGCGAAGGGAAGATCAGCAACAGCGCGAAGCCGGCGAACAAGGCAAGCGCGATTCCGCGGCCGACGCTGTTGGCCGTCCCGGCCCATTCGCCGCCGATCGCCGCCAGCGTCGCGACTCCGGCGAAGGTGATCGCCATTCCTGCGAGCAGCGGAAGGCCGTTGCTAACGAACGGCTTGTCGCCGCGGGCGAAGACGAACGGCAGCACCGGCAGGATGCACGGGCTGAGGATGGTCAGGATTCCGCCCAGATAGGCGAGGAGGAAGAGCAGCATCAGGCCGGCCCCTTCGACTAGCTCAGGACAGGCTTGAAGGTCAGGCTAAGCCCGTTGATGCAGTGCCGCTTGCCGGTCGGCTTCGGGCCGTCGTCGAAGATATGGCCGAGGTGGCCGCCGCAGCGCCGGCAATGCTCCTCGACGCGGACCATGCCGAAGCTGACGTCGCGGCTGGTGCGGATGGCGTTGGGAAGCGCCGCGTAGAAGCTGGGCCAGCCGGTGCCGCTGTCATATTTGGTCTTGGAGCTGAACAGCGGAAGGCCGCAGCCTGCGCAGGCGAACACGCCCTTGCGATGTTCCTTGAGCAGCGGGCTGGTGAAGGCGCGCTCGGTCCCTTCCTTGCGCAGGATGGCGTAGCGCTGCGCTCCGAGTTTTTTCCGCCATTCGGCATCGGTCCGGCGGATTTCGAAGCTTTCGGCTGTGGCAGGAGAGCCGCTGGCGAGGGCGAAGACGCCACCGACAATCCCGGCGCCCGAAAGGCCCAGGAAGATTCGGCGGTCGATGCGATCGGTCATTGAAGCATCCTTGCTGTGGGCGAAACGCCCGGTTCCGCAAGCAGGTTCGTTGCGGCCGGCCGAACGGCTTCAACCAAGCCAAGAAAAACCGGGGCCCGAGCAACATAGCTTACAAGTTGAATGACGTCTGCCGAGCGGCCGTGGCTTTTCTTTCATCCGCGAGCGCCGTAACCTCGCGCTTTACCGGCGGGGGCTGGGTGTGACCGAACCGGGGACATCGATCAGCAAGGCGGACGGGGCCGAACGCCCGGTCTTCATCAGCTATGCGACGGCCGATCGAGAGCAGGCCCTGTCGGTTTGCCGCGAGATCGAGCGGCGCGGAACGACATGCTGGATATCGACGCGGGACGTGGCGCCCGGCGCCAATTACCAGGAGGCGATCGTCCAGGCGATCCGAAAAGCCCGCGCGATCGTCCTCGTCTTCACCCACTCGGCAAACGGCAGCGACGAGATCAAGAAGGAGCTGTCGCTCGCCAGCCGCTATCATGTTCCGGTCATCGCCCTTCGCCTTGAAGACGTCGAGCCGAGCGATGCATTCGCCTATGAATTGTCGACGCGGCAGTGGATCAATTCCTACGAGGGGTGGGACGGCTCGATAGACGCGCTGGTTGCCACGCTTGCGCAGAATTCTCCGGGCGCTCCGAAGCCCGTGCCCGTTGCCCGGCGGGGTCCCCGTGGAAGGCCGACATGGTCTCGGCGCCGTGTGGCGCTGGCCGGATCGCTTTTGCTAGTCGCGCTGCTTGCCGTTGGAAGCTGGTTCGTGCTTCGCCCGTCACCCGGGGCGGCCCATTCGATGCAGGTCCGTCTCACGGGCTTCAAGCTGCTTTCCTCCGATCTTCCCGCAGAAATGCCCGAGGCCGTAAGCACGGAAATTACTGCGGCCTTCACCGACGATGGCGTTGTCGGCGTCTCCACCGCGACGGCGCCCGCACCCGGAACGGCGCCTGCCTATGCGCTGGGCGGGACGATCCAGCGGGACGGCGGCACGATCCGCGTTATCGCCCGCCTGACCAACGATCGCACCGGGACCACGCTGTGGTCCGACACGCTCAACTATGATGCAAGCCAGGCGTCGCGGGTTCCGCGCCACGTCGCCGTCGATGCCGGCAATGTCGTTCGCTGCGGACTGTTCGGGGCCTCAACCTATCGCAAGGCGCTGCCGGACGGGGTGCTCAAGGATTACCTGGAATTTTGTCAGGGGCATTGGGACCCCTTTCTGGAAGACGGGCGCAAAGCCTTGATTCCGGCGCAGCGGGTCGTCGCTGCCGTTCCGGACTTCTCCTGGGGCTGGGCCGCGGTCGCCGGCGGATATTGGAAGGTTGCGATGAGCGCGGATGATAGTCGGACCGCCGAGGAAGCGCGCGCGAGCGGGCGCCAGGCAGCCGACCGGGCGATCGCTATCGACAGCAGGAACAGCGAGGCGATGTTCATCAAGTCCGTGCTGCTCGATGAACATGATTGGCAAGGCAGGGAGAGCCTGTTGAAACGCGCCGTTGCGGCCCGGTCGCTCGATTGCGGGTGCGAGCATCATCAATATGGCGAGATGCTGCTAAATGTCGGTCGAGTGACCGAGGCGGTCGAACAAATGCGCCAGGCCAGCGATATGCTGGCGCTATATGTGTACACGGCCTGGGGCCTGGCCAGGACGCTGGTAGTGGCGGGCAAGCCTGAAGAGGCGAAAGAGCATTTCGATGCGGCTATCGATCTTGCTCCGGATCCCGACTTCGCCGCACGGATCGCCCTGCGCAAAGTGACTGAAACGGGTGGCTATGATGCGCGCGCCAAAGCCGTGCTTGACCCGAAATTGCCAATCGACCCAGCCCCTCGGGCGGCCCTGGCGGCTGGGTATCGCGCAATGGAATCGGGAAATGCCTCGGCGAAGGCGCAAGCGGTCCAGTCCCTTGTCGCACTCCCCCAAGACCAGCAGAACAGCATGGTCGCGAGGCTGCTCGCGGATCTCGGCGCTGATCATCAAGCATTCGAGGTCGCGCGCCGGATCGTGATGAACGAGGGCGGCGATCTGTCAATGTTCTGGTATCCGGACATGCGCGGAACCTTGGCCGATCCGGGCTTCGCCGCGGTCGCGGAGCAATCCGGCCTCCTGAAATATTGGAAGACAAGCCGCACCAGGCCCGATGTCTGCAACGAAAAGGCGCCGCCACCCTTCTGCCGGATGATTTAGGGCGCCGCCATCCATGACATCGGCAGCGGACGCCCGTTAGTCGAAAACGCATTGCGCTACGAACGGTGATGGCCAGCGTCTCCCATCAAGGGGGACGGCCTATGTCACTCAGTCGCCGGGATTTCATCAAGACTGCGGCCGCCATGGGCGCGTCGGTCGCATGGGTCGGATCTGCGCATGCTTCGCGGAGCAATTGGCGGGAAAGCCGCGAGCATTTTCCGCAAGGGGTGGCGTCGGGTGACCCTGACGCGCGCAGCGTGATCCTGTGGACGCGGCGTCCCTACGAGGGCGGCGACCGGCGGATGCTTACGGTCGAAGTCGCGGAGGACGAGGGGTTCAAGCGCGTGGTCTCCCATGCGCGAACGCCCGTGTTGGCGGCCGCCGACTGGACGGCGCGCGTGATGGTCGGGGGCCTGAAGCCCGCGCATGTCTATTGGTATCGCTTCACCGACGCGGACGGGAACGGCAGCCGGATCGGCCGGAC
>CBFGLY010000079.1:0-5913 GCA_965649725.1 uncultured Sphingomonas sp. | reverse complement strand
GAGGAAGTCGATTACATCAAGCCGAAGGCCCGGGTGTATTGACCGAGAGTCTGTTTTGGCTCGTCTATGCGGTCAGCGGGGCATTGGCCTTCTGCGGAGTCTATTATTGGCGGTGGCGGGCCGCGCTGGCGGTTGTGGCGGGATGCCTGGTGACGGCCATCGGCTGGCTGTTGATCTTCCGCTTCACCGACGAGGAAAAGCGGCCGACCTGGCTCAAGGTCGACCTGTCCCTGAACCTTAGTTTCGGGTTGATCTTCGCGGTCATCGGGGCGGGCGCAGCCTGGTGGCTATTGTCGCGCCGTGACGGAGCCGCCTGACCGCGACGCGGCCGCACGCTCTTCGCGCTTGAGGCTTTGCGGATCGGCGATGGGCGGCTAAGCCGCTCCCCGAAATGACTGATCCGAAACCACCGAAGCGCATCTTTCCCGAGGCAAGCACCGATGCGCGGGCGGCCAAGCATGTGCCGTCCAGCCCGCAGACCGAGAGCGAAGCCTATAAGCTCGCCTTCCAGGACACCGACTTTCTTCTTCGCCCGGACCTGCGCCCGGTGCGGTTCCAGCTGGAGCTGCTGAAGCCCGAGCTGCTGATGAACGAGGCGAACATCGCCTCGACCTTCGTCTTCTATGGTTCTGCGCGCGTGCCCGAACCGGCCAAGGCCAAGGCGCTGCTCGAAGCCGCCCGGACCGATTGGGACCGCAAGGTCGCCGAGCGGCTGGTCGCCAAGTCGCATTATTACGAGGAGGCGCGCAAGCTGGCGCGCAAGGTCAGCAAATTTCCGGTCGACGAGGACGGCAAGCGGCATTTCGTGGTGACCTCGGGCGGCGGGCCGTCCTTCATGGAGGCGGCGAACCGGGGCGCGGCGGACGAGGGGATGGAGTCGATCGGGCTCAACATCGTCCTGCCGCACGAGCAATTGCCGAACATCTACGTCACCCCGGACCTGAGCTTCCAGTTCCACTATTTCGCGCTCAGGAAGATGCATTTCCTTCTGCGCGCACGGGCGGTCGCGGTGTTTCCGGGCGGCTTCGGCACGTTCGACGAGATGTTCGAGCTGCTGACCCTGATCCAGACCGGCAAGGTCCGGCCGCTTCCCATCCTTCTGTTCGGCCGCGAATTCTGGGAGCGGGTCGTCGACTTCCCGGGCCTCGCCGAGGAAGGCGTGATCAGCCCGCACGACCTCGACCTCATCACCTGGTGCGAGACCGCGGACGAGGCGTGGGACGCCGTCTGCGAACATTATGAGGTCTGCTGAGCCGCAAACGAAAAGGGGCGGCGCAACGGCCGCCCCGATCCGAAAGAATTTCAGGATTACTGGCTAACGGGAGCGGCCTCGCCGCCACTGCTCTTTTGCCCGCCCTTGGCCGCCGTCGCTTCGTTCAGGACCGGCTCGTTTTCGGCTTTTTCAGCGCCCGCGCTTTCAGCCTCGGCCGCGGCCTTGTCGCCCTCGGCAGCCGCTGTCTCCGCCGGAGCGGCCGGGAGCGGAAGCGGGGAATCGCTGTGCGCGTTCAGGAAGGCGATGACATTGGCGCGATCCTCGGGATTGCTGAGGCCGGCGAAGGTCATCTTGGTGCCCGGAGCGAATTTCTTCGGATTGGCGAGCCAGTCCGAAAGCGTGTTCCAGTCCCAGGTGCCGCCATGGCCGGCCAGGGCCTCGGAGAAGGGGAAGCCATGGCCCTTGCCGACCGGCTCGCCCAGCACGCCCCACAGGTTCGGGCCAAGCGCATTGGCGCCGCCCTTGTCGGCATTGTGGCAGGCGGTACACTTCTTGAACACCTGCTCGCCCTTGGCGGGGTCGGCCGAGGCGAGGTAGAATTCGATCGGCTTGGCAGCTTCGCCGCCATCATCAGTGACGACGCCTTCGATCGGATAGCCCATTTCCTCGGGCCGCTCCGCCTTGAACACTTCGCCGGAGACGATCGTGCCACCCAAGGCGACGATACCCGCGAACAGGACCCAGCCGTTGATGGTATTCTGACGATCTTTCATGGAACCCCTTGGCGGCATTGGCCGAGAAATGGTTGGATTTGGTGCTGCCTTTAGGGCGCAGTCTGCTTCACTTCAAGCCGTCGACCCATGCTTCCAGCAAGGTCCGCGCGATCGCCGAGCGTGGCGGCGCCTGGAAGGGCGCGGATTCATGGCACGCCAGCGCCGCGAGCACATCGTCGCGCGTGAACCAGCACGCATCGTCGAGCTCGTTCGTGTCGACGATAATCGAATCGCCAAGCGCGCGGGCGTGGGCGCCGATCATCAGCGACGAGGGGAAGGGCCAGGGCTGGCTGGCGAGGTAGCGGACATCCGCGACGTCGATCCCCGCTTCTTCCTTGAGCTCGCGCGCGACCGCGGCCTCGATCGTTTCCCCCGGCTCGACGAAACCGGCCAGCGCCGAATAGCGGCCCGGCGGATAATGCGGCTGGCGGCCGAGCAGCAGCTTGCCGTCATGTTCGGCCAGCATGATCACCACCGGATCGACGCGCGGATAATGTTCGTTGCCGCAGGCCTGGCATTCGCGCGACCAGCCACCCCGGTTGGGCAGCGTGGCCTGTCCGCAGACCGAGCAAAAGCCGTGGCGGCGGTGCCAGTTGGCGAGGCTGAGCGCGGCGGCGAAGATCGGGGCCTCGGCCGGGCGCAGCATGGCCAGCAGCGCGAAATGCGCGCGTGCATCGATGGGCGCCGTTCCATCGGGAAGGATCGAGAAACGGGGCGATTCGTCGTCCATCCCGAGGAAGAGCGGGGTGTCGCCGGAAACGGCCTGCCACTGCAGGCGGCCCTCCTGGTCCACTTGCGGCGCGCCATTGTCCCAGACCAGGCTCCGCGCGTCGGACCGGTCGCGCAGCCGGGCGATGGCGTCAGGATCGGCGCGCAGCGGATCGGCCCGGTCGAGACCAACGCCGGCGAAAAAAGGTTCAGGCAGCAAGGCGCTCCTTTCGAGCGAGAACGGCGTCGACAGCACGGGCGTACAGGGTTGGAAGACCGGCAGCTCCAATGCCGTCGAGCGGCTGCCACCATCCTTCATTGCCCGGCGGCGAGTCCCTGGCGACGATACGAAGGTCGAGCGTGAAATGGGTGAAACCGTGCGAAACGGTGGCAAGCGCGGGAACGGCCGGCTCGCAATCGCTCCAGTCCGGACCCGGAAGCGCGGCCATCCCGCCAAGCATTCCCCTGGCCGGGCGCCTCACCAGCCAGACGGCGCCATCGCGCTCGATCCACCAGGCGATGCCATGCCGATGCCGCCGCTCGCGCCTTGCCTTTGGCGCGGGAAAGGCTTCCGGATTTCCGCTCGCAAAGGCCTTGCAGGCGGATGCCAGGGGACAGTCGCCGCATCGCGGCTTCCTGGGCCTGCAAATAGTCGCTCCCAAATCCATCATCGCCTGGGCGAAATCGCCGGGGCGGCCGGCCGGGGTTAAGGCGTCCGTGAAGATCCGGATCTGGGAAGCGGCCTCGGCAAGCGGGTGATCGACGCCGTGCAGGCGCGCGACGACGCGAGCCACATTGGTGTCGATCACGATCGCCCGTTCCTGAAATGCGATCGCCGCGATGGCCGCGGCCGTATAGGCGCCCAGGCCGGGCAATTTCCGAAGCTCCGCCTCGGTTGCCGGAAAGCCGCCGCGCCGAGCGACCTGGCGAGCGCAGGCAATCAGGTTGCGAGCACGGGCGTAATAGCCAAGCCCGGCCCACTCCTGCAGCACCTGCTCGTCGGGAGCAGCGGCCAGGGCCTCGACCGTCGGCCAGCGCTCGATGAACCTTTCGAATCGGGGCATCACGGTCGCGACCGTCGTTTGCTGCAGCATCACTTCGCTCAGCCAGACCCGATAGGGATCGGGCGCAGGCTCTCCCGGCAAGCTCCGCCAGGGAAGGGCGCGAGCGTGACGGTCGTAATGGGCAAGAAGCTGCGTCGCGGCGCGTCGTTCGTCGAGAAGCAGCCTTGCGGCACTGGCGGGCATGAAATCGCTATGGCATGGTCCGGCGCGATGGCGAAGTCCCGACGTTCCGAATCCGCCGAGGAGGCCCCGCGCCGCGGTCATGCGCGCGCGGCGGGCGAACTCGTCGGCGACATCGCCGGAGTGACCTTCAAGCGCTTCGGCTTCGTCCAGGGGGCGGTCGTCAGCCGCTGGGCGGAAATCGTCGGGGAGCGCTACGCGAAGGTGTCGACGCCCGAATCGATTCGCTTCCCCGCCGGCAAGAAGTCGGACGGGACGCTCGCGCTGACGGTCGAAGGCGCCCATGCGCCGCTGATGCAGCATCTGGCGCCGCTGATCATCGAGCGGGTCAATCGCTTCTTCGGCTATTCCGCCATCGGCAAGGTCGCGTTCCGCCAGGGACGCCAGCCGCGGCCGGCGCCCAAGGTCGAGCGCCCGGCATCGGCACCCGTGCCGAAGGCGCTTGGCGAAGGACTTCGCCAGATCGCCGATCCCGAACTTCGCGCATGCCTCGAATCGCTCGCCCAGAAGCTCGCGGGCTCGAGCGGCGGCCCGGCGATCGAAGGTCAATCCACCAAGGACATTCCCGTTATTTTCCGGAGTGAATGATCGTTATGAAAATCTCTTACCTCATCCTGGCTTCCGCCGCGCTGCTCGCCACGGCCTGCAACGCGGAAAAAGGCGCCGGCAACACCGCGGCCCCCGAAGTGACGGCCGCTCCGGTCGCTGCGCCCAACAATGGCGACTGGTCGACGATCGTCACCAAGACTGCCGAGGGCGGCTTCCTGATGGGCAACCCCAACGCCAAGGTGAAGCTGGTCGAGTTCGGATCGATGACTTGCCCGCACTGCGCCGAGTTCGAGGAGCAGGGCGCCAAGGCGCTGATCGACAATTATGTGAAGAAGGGCCTCGTTTCCTACGAGTTCCGCAATTACGTCCGCGATCCGTTCGACGTGACGGCGTCACTGGTCGCGCGGTGCGGCGGGGAAGCCGGATTCTTCGGCCTCACGCGCGGGCTCTATGCCGAGCAGCGCGACTGGGTCGGCAAGATCCAGGCGGCCGACCCGGCGAAGATGCAGGCGCTTCAGACCATGCCGCCGGCCCAGCAGTTCGCGACCATCGCCGACATCGCCGGCCTCAAGCAATTCGCGGCGATGCGGGGCGTTCCTCGCGCCAAGGCGGACGCCTGCCTGGCCGATGAAGCGGCGGTCAACCAGCTTGTCCAGATGAACAGCGACGCCCAGTCGACCTACAATATCCCGGGAACGCCATCCTTCCTGATCAACGGGACGCTGGTCGAAAACACGGCTGCGTGGGCGCAGCTGGAGCCGAAGATCAAGGAAGCGCTGGCGGAATAAGATGAGCGGCGAGGGGGTTCGACGTTGCGTTTCCGCCGGCTGAAACTCAGCGGCTTCAAGAGCTTCGTCGAGCCCGCCGAGCTGCGCATCGAACCGGGGCTGACGGGTGTCGTCGGCCCCAACGGCTGCGGCAAGTCGAACCTGCTCGAAGCCATTCGCTGGGTCATGGGCGAAGGCTCGCCCAAGTCGCTTCGCGGCGGCGGGATGGAAGACGTCATCTTCGCCGGGACCGCGACGAGGCCCGCGCGTGACTTCGCCGAAGTATCGCTGCTGATCGAGCGGGAGCCGGGCGAGGGAGAGAGCGACCGAGCCGGCGAAAGCGAGGTCACCCGCCGGATCGAGCGGGGCGCGGGCTCGGCTTATCGGATCGACGGGCGCGACGTTCGCCAGAAGGACGTGTCGCTGCTGTTCGCCGATGCCGCGACCGGGGCCCACTCGCCGGCGCTGGTCAGCCAGGGGCGGATCGGCGCGGTGATCGCGGCCAAGCCGGTCGAGCGGCGGATGATGCTGGAAGAAGCCGCGGGCATTTCGGGCCTCCACGCCCGGCGCAAGGATGCGGAGGCCAAGCTTCGCGCGACCGAAGCCAATCTCCAGCGGCTCGACGAACTGCTGTCCGACCAGGAGGCGCGCGCTGCTGC
>CBFGLY010000078.1:0-5939 GCA_965649725.1 uncultured Sphingomonas sp. | reverse complement strand
ACATCCCTCGACCGACGCGTCTCGACGGGCTCGACGCTGGCTCGGGACGAACGGGCAGAAGGTCGAAAGCTCAAAGCGTCGCCACCCATTCGCGATAGGCGGCTTCGTCCATCAACCCATCGAGTTCGGCGCTGTCGGAAAGCTTCAGCTTGAAGAACCAGCCCTCGCCTTCCGGATCGCGGTTGATCAGCGACGGGTCGTCGGCCAGCGCGGCATTGCCCTCGATCACGTCGCCGCTGACCGGTGCATAGACGTCGCTGGCGGCCTTCACGGATTCGACGACGGCGCAGTCATCGCCTTTGGACACCGAGCGGCCCTCGTCGGGCACTTCGGCGAAGACGATGTCGCCCAGCGCTTCCTGCGCATGGTTTGAAATGCCGACGGTCGCCGTGTCGCCGTCGACGCGGACCCATTCATGTTCTTTGGTGAAATAGAGGCTCATGCGGCTGCTCCCTGTTTGCGATGATAGCGGTGCGGTACGAACGGCATCGGCGCGACGGTCGCCTGGAAGAGCTTGCCGCGCTGTTCGAGGGTGAGCGTGGTGTCGGGCCCGGCGAGCGGAGTGGCGACATAGCCCATGGCGATCGGCCGCCCGAGCGAGGGCGAGTGACCGCCCGACGTTACCCGCCCGACTTCATTGCCTTCGCCGTCGAGGATAAGCGCGCCTTCGCGGACCGGCTGGCGTCCTTCGACCAGCAGGCCCACGCGCTTCTGCGCCGGCCCATTCTCCAACTCGGCGAGGATGCGCATGGCGCCGGCGAATCCGCCCTCGGCCCGGCGGCGTTTGCCGATCGCGAAATTGAGGTCCGCCATGACCGGCGTCGTCGCTCCGTCAAGGTCATGGCCATAGAGCGGAAGCCCGGCTTCGAGCCGAAGCGAATCGCGCGCGCCCAGGCCGATCGGCTTGACCCGCTCGTCTGCGGTCAGCGCTTCGGCGAGCGTCTCCACGTCGCGTCCCGCCACGGAAATCTCGAACCCGTCCTCGCCGGTGTAGCCCGACCGGCTGATCCACAGCGGCTTGCCGTCCCAATGGAACAGGCCCGCCTGCATGAAGCTCAATTCGCCAACGCCCGGGACAAGCGCGTCCAGGACGGCAGCCGCCTCGGGCCCTTGCAGCGCGAGAAGCGCCTGCTCCTTCATATGGTCGAACGCGACGTCGCGCGGCAGGCGCTTCTCGAACTGGTCGATGTCGCCAAGCTTGGTCGCGCCGTTGACGACCAGGTAGAAATGCTCGCCCCGGCGGGTCGCCATCAGATCGTCGATAATCCCGCCGTCCTCGGCAAGAAGCATCGAATAGCGCAGCCGCCCGTCCTTCAGGGCGACGAGATCGCCGGGCAGCAATGTTTCCAGCGCGCGGTCGATATTGGGGCCGTGGAACAGCAGCTGGCCCATATGGCTCACATCGAAAAGGCCCGCATGCTCGCGGGTCCACAGATGCTCGGCCATGATGCCTTCATACTGGACCGGCATTTCATAGCCGGCGAACGGCACCATCCGCCCGCCCTTCGCGCGGTGCCAGCCGTCGAGCGGCAGCTTTTGGAGATCTTCTGTCGTCTCGGCCATCCACGCGGCTCCCGGAAAAGTCGGCTCGTCACAGGACGAGCAAGGCCCGCCCCTGGTTTGAGCCCCCTTCTGTCGCTGCGGCCTGAGAGCTTTGCCCACTCCTTCGCGCGAGGCTTCGGAGCGGTTTCCCCTTCGGCGGCCCTCCAAAGCCGTGGCGACGGAGGGCACTTTCCAGACTGTCCGGGCGCGCGCGGTCCTCGGTGCCTGAGAGATTCCGGGGGCGGTTGCTCCTTCGGCGGCCCCCGGATCAAGTCCGGGGACACTCTCCCGTGCGCGCCTCCCGCCACCGTTGCCGGCGGGCGGATGACGGATGCCGCTGTGGCGGGGCGGCACCAGCGAGTCAACGCCCTTCGAAACGCCGCGTCGCAGCGGCTACCCAGCTAAGCCGTTCGCTTAGCGGGTCGCGTTGTACCGAAGCTGTTCCGGGGTGAGCTGGAAGCCGACCAGATGCTCGAAGGTCGCGCGGGCAACCGCGTCGCGGATCTTGGGATCCGACAAGGGATCGATGGCCGCGTCCGCGTCGCCCGGCCGGCGTTCGCGGGTCAGCTCCTTGCGGACATCTTCCGGCAGGGTCGCGACGGAGCGGGATACCTGGATCGTCGCCTGGCCAGAGGTCTGGGCGCGATAGCTTCCGGCATCGAAGTTCAGCCCGACATTGCCGACGTTCTTGGCGACCACCTGGGTGCCGCCCTGCATCGCGACCGTGAAATAAGGAAGCACCACCGACCGGGCCTGGCTCGCGTCGCGGCGGCTGGCCACGACATCGAAGGTGACGGTCGAAACGACATTCGCGCCCGTCTCGTCGCAGGTCGAACGGACGTTGGTCATCACGGCGGTCACGTCGATCGCCGCGGCGTCGGTGCGATTCGCCGGATTGAACAGGGTGATGTCGCCGGTCGCCGCGGGGATTCCCACCTGCGGGCAGGCCGAGCGAACCACATAAACGCCGGTCTCGGTCAGCTGCCCCTCCCGCGAGCACGCCGATGCGAGAAGGACCAGGGCAAGGGCGGTCAGGCGAAGCTTCACGATGGATTGTTCCTTTGATCGACGCATGGAAACAGTGGCCACGCGTTCATAGGAAGCGCCTTGGCGCGCTGCAAGCAATCGCTTACATGCGCCGCAATGTCTCCCGGCAAGCCCCCGCTCCACCTGCTGATCGCGGCGCCGCGCGGTTTTTGCGCGGGGGTCGATCGCGCCATCCAGATCGTCGAATTGGCGATCGAGCGGTTCGGGCCGCCGGTCTATGTCCGCCACGAGATCGTCCATAACCGTTTCGTCGTCGACCGGCTCCGCGGAATGGGCGCCGTCTTCGTCAAGGAACTGGACGAGGTTCCCGACGGCCGCCCGGTCGTTTTCTCCGCCCATGGAGTGCCCAAGCTGGTGCCCGCAACCGCCCGGGCGCGCGGCCTGGATTATCTGGATGCCACCTGCCCGCTGGTCAGCAAGGTCCACCGCCAGGCCGAGCGGCTGATCGAGGCGGGCCGGCATATCATGTTCATCGGCCATGCCGGCCATCCCGAAGTCGTCGGCACCTTCGGGCAGGTCCCGGAAGGATCGATGACGCTGGTTGAAACCGTCGAGGATGTCGCGCGGATCGAAGCCTCCGACCCCGCCAATCTGGCCTTCCTGACGCAGACGACGCTTTCGGTCGACGACACTGCTGCGATCGTGCAGGCGCTCCAGGCCCGCTTCCCGGCGATCCAGGCGCCGCGGAGCGAGGACATTTGCTACGCCACCTCCAACCGCCAGGCGGCCGTCAAAAGCATTGCCTCGCGCTGCGAGCGGATGCTGGTGATCGGCGCTCCGAACAGCAGCAATTCGCTCCGCCTCGCCGAGGTCGCGGAGCGGCAGGGCGTTCCTGCCCGGCTGATCCAGCGCGCCGCCGACATCGACTGGGACTGGCTTGGAACGCCGCACACCGTCGGTCTGACGGCGGGAGCTTCGGCGCCGGAAGTGCTCGTTCGCGAAGTCGTCGATGCCCTGGCGGAGCGATTCGACCTGGTCGAGGAAATCGCCGAGCATGAGCCCGAGCGAATGACCTTCAAACTCCCGCGCGAGCTGGTGGCTTGAACGAGCTGCCCGAGGTCGAGATCTTCACCGACGGCGCTTGCAAGGGGAATCCCGGACCAGGCGGCTGGGGCGCGATTCTTCGCTCGAACGGCAAGGAGCGCGAGATCAGCGGCGGCGAATCGCCGACGACCAACAACCGGATGGAGCTGATGGCGGCGATCGAGGCGCTGAACGCGCTGAAGAAGCCCTGCCGAGTGCAGCTTTGGACCGACAGCAATTATGTGCGCGACGGGATCACCCGCTGGATCCACGGCTGGCGCCGCAATGGTTGGCGCACCGCCGACAAGAAGCCGGTGAAAAACGCGGAGCTGTGGCAGGCGCTGCTGGAAGCGGCCGAGCCGCACCGAATCGAATGGCATTGGGTCAAGGGCCACGCCGGCCACCCCGAAAATGAGCGCGCCGATGCGCTGGCCTGCGCGGAAGCCGAGAAGAGGCGGTAGTCTTACAAAATTCCGTTCGTGCTGAGCGAACGGGGTTGGAAATCGGCCGCTGAGATATTCGTCAACGCGTCCGACACTCCTTCCCCCCTGATCAGGCTCGCGCACAACAATGACGCAGCAGGCGCGGTCTGGATGCCCATTCCGCCCTGCCCGACGCACCAGAAGAACCCCTCGGCTTCCGGATCGAAGCCGAACTTCATTCCCCGGTCCGGCGCGAAGGTCCGCAGGCCCGCCCATTTGCGTTCGACCGCCTCGACCGGCCAGTCCACAGCCTTCTCGAATCGGTCGATCGCGATCGCCACGTCGATTTCCTCAGGCGCGGCGTCGCACGGATCGACATCGGTCTCGTCCAGGGGACAAACCCAGACGCTATTGTCGCCCTCGCCCTTGAAATAGAAGCTCTGGTGAAGGTCGGTCACGAAGGGCAGATCCTTCAGGCCGCGCCGGCCGACCCTCAGCTGAACCACCGTTCGCCGCTTCGGCTGAAGACCGAGCGGGCGAACGCCGCATCGTTTCGCAACCTCGTCGCCCCAGGCGCCGGCGGCGTCGACGATCGTGCCGGCCTCGATCGTCCCCATGTCAGTTTCGGCAATCCAGCGGCCTGCCGCCCGCCGCGCCGACTGCAAGCCCGCGTCGGTCCGGACCAGCCCGCCCTTGCGGCGGAGCTGCGCGAGACAGGCGGCATGAAAGGCGGCTACGTCGATATCGGCGCAGCTGGCCTCATACCAGGCGCCCGTCCATTGCTCGCGAAGACCGGGCAGAAGCCTGTCGACTCCGGCGCGGTCCAACCGCTCCAGCCGATACTCCCCGGTCATCTCGTCGCCGTCGTCGAATCGCTCGCCTGACGGGCCGGTAAGGTGGATCGCGCCGCGCGGCCGGAGCAGCGGCACTTCGCTTCCCGGCCAACCTTCGTCGAACATCGGCTTGGAAGCCAGGCTCAGCCGCCGCTCGGGCGTGTCTCCGCCAAGGCTCGCCTGCCAGAAGGCTGCAGAGCGGCCGGTGGCATGGCGGCCGCACATATCCTCCGCCTCGATCAGCATCACGCTCATCGTGCCGGCAAGACGGGCGCCAAGGCTGGCCCCGGCAATTCCGCCGCCGACAATCAGGACATCCACTTGAGCCATCGCGGGCTTGGTTACGGTTTGGAAAGGCGCGGCGTCTAGAGGTGGCGTCATGATGAACGCCGGATTCACTTTGACCCTGCTCGGACTGCTGGCGGCGACGCTGGTGTGGATCGCCGTGGTCGACGTCCGGACCTTCACGATTTCCAACAAGGTCAATCTGGCCATCGCGCTGGCCGCGCCGCTTTATTGGCTGTCGGCCGGAGTCCCGCTGTGGCCGGAAGCCGGCTGGCGGATCGGCGCGGGCGTCACCGTCTTCCTGCTGTTCGCGGTCGCATTCTACATCAACGCGATGGGCGGCGGCGACGTGAAGCTCGCCGGCGCGCTCGCCCTATGGTTTCCGATACCGGAAACCGTGAAGCTGATCGTCATCACGTCGCTGGCCGGCGGCGTGCTCACTTTGATCGTCGCGGGAATCCACAAATTCCGCGGAAAAGAGGGCCGTCCGGAGGTTCCGTACGGCGTCGCCATCGCGTTCGGCGGATTGTGGTTACTCGCCCAACGCTTTCTTAACCATTTTGCCTGAATGTCCCTGAGCATTGAGGGGACCCTTTAGGGGAGGCGTGTTCGCCATGGACGTCAAGAAAGTTGCGCTGCTCATCGGAGCGCTGGTCATCGCGGTGGTTACCGCCGTCATGGCCAAGAACATGTTCACTGGAGCCGGAGCCGAGCAGGCCAACGCGGCGCCCGTCGTGCCGATGGGCCCGAAGGTGCTCGTCGCCCGCAAGGCGCTTCCGGTCGGCAC
>CBFGLY010000077.1:0-6011 GCA_965649725.1 uncultured Sphingomonas sp. | reverse complement strand
GCCCGTTAACCCTCTTTTTGGGGCTCCTAACTCTTTTCATCCGCGTTTACCGGTCGCATAAAGAGTTTCGTAACCATTTGAGGAGGGCCGGTCCGGGTGAGCGCACCATTTCGCTTCCCCAAATTCTTCGTCACCAACCCTTCGCCATGCCCCTATCTCGCGGGGAAGGTGGAGCGGAAGGTGTTCACGGAGTTGAACGGCCGGAACGCGGGTGAGCTCAACGAAGCGCTGGGACGCATCGGTTTCCGCCGCTCTCAGTCGGTTGCCTACCGGCCGAGTTGCGTCGATTGCTCGGCCTGCGTCTCGGTCCGCGCCCTCGCCAGCGAGTTCACGCCCAGCACGACCCAGCGCAAGCTGATCCGCCGCCATTCGGACCTGGAGGTCAATGCCTGCCGCCCGTGGAGCACGGACGAGCAATATGCGCTGCTCCGCAAATATCTCGCCGAGCGCCACCCCGGCGGCGGAATGGCCGAGATGGACGAGCATGACTATGCCGACATGATCGAGCAGACGCCGGTCCGCACCTATGTCATCGAATATCGCGAGCCGTCCGTCGACGGGCGTCCGGGCAAGCTCGTCGGGGCCTGCCTCAGCGACCAGCAGAGCGACGGCCTCTCGATGATCTACAGCTTCTACGATGTCGGCGAGGGCGCCCGGAAGGGGCTCGGCACCTACATCATCCTCGACCATATCGTCCGCGCCGCTCGTGCCGGGCTGCCCTATGTTTACCTCGGCTATTGGGTCGAAGGGTCGGATCGCATGGCTTACAAGGCGAGCTTCAAGCCGATGGAACGCCTCGGCCGCGACGGCTGGCGCCGGATGGACGCGCCGGAGCCGGAAGCCCCGGCATTCGACCGCCCGCTACCGACCAGGGCGCCCCGGCGCATCCTGGTCGACGCCTGACCCCTCAACGGGCCGCAGCCAGTTTCCGAGCAGCCGGTTGGTCCGGGACGGACTCGATCGATTTGCGCCGCGGTGCCCCGGCCAGCTGATTGAATAGCTGCATATAGGCCGCGAGCGCTCGGCCCCGGTCGAAGTCGCGCGCCCGGTCCGCGGGCAGGATGGGCCGGTCGCCGGTCTGGGACAGCAGTGCATCAGCGAGCGCGGCCTCGTCGAGCGGGTCGACGAGCAGACCGAAGCGGCCCTTGTCCAGCACCACGCGCGCGTCTCCGGCGCTGGTCGCGGCGACCACCGGCGTCCCGCAGGCCATCGCTTCCAGCAGGACGTTGGACGACCCTTCCCACAGGGAAGGCAATGCGAGGACGTCCGCAGCGGCCATGTAGCTGAACGGGTTCGGCACCGCCGGCACCAGGTCGACATTCGGCCCAACCCCAAGATCGCTCGCAATCCGGGCCAAGGCCTCCAATTCTCGACCGGGCGTTCCGCCGAGGATGACCAGCCGGAGATCGCGGCGTTCGCGGGCCCGGGCGAAGGCCTTGAGCAGGGTCGGCAGATTCTTCTGCGGCGCGGGACGGCCGACGGCCAGAACCACCGGAACGCGCGGTTCGGAAAGCCAGGGATGGGGGCAAATTTCCCCGGCCATTGCCGTGACCGCCCCGACATCCACCCCGTTGGGGATGAGGAGCGCCTTTCCGCTTTCGATGTGGCGGCGCATCCGGGGATGTGCGCATAGCCCATGCGAGACGAGCACGAGCCGGTCGGCGAGGCCGAACGCGAGCCGCAGCTTCACCGCGCGCCAAATGCGCTTGAGGGCGGCTCCATCCGAAAGCTTATGGCCAAGATCGTTGCTGATCCGCAGGACTTTCGCGCCCGGAAGGCCGAGCCAGGCGAGGGTGCTGAGCAAATGTCCGTGGTTCCCGGCGGAAAGCAGGATGTCCGGCCGCCAGCGCCGCGTTTCCCGGCGATAGGCCGCCCATGCGCTGCGAAGCTCGGCCGACCGCTTGAGCCGAGCCCCATCCGGGCGCAGCAGCTCGACGACATCGATCCTTGCGTCCAGCTCGCCCCGCAGCACGCCGTCCGCGCGGCAGGTCAGGACGCGCACACCGAACCCGCTTGCCGCTGCCTGGTTGGCGATGGCGATGGCGTTGCGGACCACGCCGGTCGCGCCGAGGTCGTTGACGAAGATTTGCAGGCGAGGGGGCGGGGCGACCCGTGAACGGTGAAAGGACATGTCCATGCGCGCCCGGTAGCGGTGCCATTTTGCGCCCGCGTTGCGGCTTCATTTGAATTTGCAAATGTTCGGACGCGCCCAAGGCCGGCGCGGGTTGCGGAGCGGTTCGCAGGCCGTCAATGGTCGATGCACCATGCGGGTCCTGCTGATCGAAGACGACGCGACCATCGCCGACTATGTCGCCAAGGGGCTGCGCGAGGCGGGCATGGTGGTCGATGCCTGCAACGACGGGCGGCAGGGACTCTACGCGGTCGCCGAGGACAGTCACGATGTCGTGATCCTTGACCGGATGCTTCCCGGCGTCGACGGAATGACGATCCTGCGCACCATGCGGGCCTCGGGCAACGAGACGCCGGTGCTCATGCTGACCGCGCTCAAGGAAATCGACGACCGGATCGAGGGCCTGCGACAGGGCAGCGACGATTATCTGGGCAAGCCCTTTTCGCTGATGGAACTGATCGCCCGGGTCGAAGCGCTCGGCCGCCGCAAGGGAAGGGCGGCGGAGCCTTCCAGCCTGTCGGCGGGCGGCGTCTCGATCGACCTGTTGGCGCACGAAGCGGCGGTGCAGGGCCGCAAGGTCCGGCTGACCGGGCTGGAGTTCAAGCTGCTACACGCGCTGCTGCGCAATGCCGGCAAGGTCGTCACTCGAACCATGCTTCTGGAATCGGTCTGGGATTACCGGTTCGACCCGCAGACGAACATCGTCGACCAGCATGTCAGCCGCCTTCGCCAGAAGCTCCAGAGCGAAGGATATGATCCGCCGATCGAAACGGTTCGCGGCGTCGGCTACCGGTTTCAGGACCGATGATCCGCGGGCTCCCGTCCAGCCTTGCAGCGCGGATCGTCGCGGCGCTGATCCTCTTCACTTTCATCGCCTTCGCGACCCTGTTCGCCGGGCTCTACCTGTTCGGGGTCCGCCAGCCGATCGCCGGAGTCCAGTCGGTCGTCGCGAAGGAAGCGCGGCAGTTGGCCGATCTGGATCGACGGGATGGCCAGGCTGCCCTGATCGCGGCCCTCGAGAAGCGCAGGGTAAGCCCGTCAGCGGAAAAGGCGTTCGATGCGCTGATCGGTCCCGACGGCCGGGTGATTAGCGGCAATTTTCCGTCCTTCCCGGCCCTTCGCAAGGGCGACTGGGCGCGGATCGAGGCCGATCTCTACCGCGACGGCGATGAAGACGACCATGACGCGCTGACCAGGGACATGATGCTGGATGGCGGACGGCGGCTGCTGGTCGGGCGGGACGTGGAAGTGTTCGCCGACCGGCAGGAACTGATGGTCGAGGCGGCGCTGTGGAGCGCGATCGCGGTGCTCCTGTTCGGTCTTGCCGGCGGGCTGGTCATCAGCCGGATCAGCGGCCGGCGCCTGGAAAGCGTGTCGCGCACCGCGCACGCGATCATGGCCGGCAACCTCGACGTGCGGGTGCCCGTCCGGGGAAGCGGGGACGATTTCGACCAGCTCGGCCTCACGCTCAACTCGATGCTCGACCGCAACCAGCAGCTGATGGAGTCGATTGGGCGGGTGTCGGACAGCATCGCCCATGAGCTTCGGACTCCGCTGGCGCGGCTCCATGCGCTGCTCGAGCAACTGGATGGAGCGGATGACGAGGAGGCCCGCAACCGGCTGATTGCGGCCAGCCTGGACGAGGCGGGCCGGATCGAATCCACGTTCGACGCGCTGCTTCGGGTCGCGCGCCTTCAGACCGGCCGCCACAGCCTCCGCCGGGACCCCGTCGACCTGGCCGCGTTACTGGCCGACGCAATTCAATATTATGAGCCGGAAGCGGAGGCGAAGGGCGGGCGGATCAACACGAACCTCCGGGCCTGCACGGTAAGCGGCGACCGGGACCTGCTGTTCCAACTTATCGCCAACCTGATCGACAATGGCGTGAAGTTCGCGCCCGAGGGCGGGCAGGTCGATGTGTTGCTGGAACCTGCGGACGGCGACGCGGTGGTTCGGGTCCGAGACAATGGGCCAGGCGTCCCGGCAGAGCTTCGCCCAAGGCTGCCCGAGCGCTTCTTCCGAGCGCCGGGTGCTGACCGGCTTCCGGGGACCGGTTTGGGTCTCACCATCGCGTCGGCCATCGTCGACGCCCACGCCGGAAAGCTCGCCTTTTCAGGGGAGCCCGGCGCCTTCGAGGTCCAAGTCCGGATTCCCCTCGGCGCCTAGCTCGTCACCGCCACCAGATTGTCGTCGCTGTTGCGGTCGATGTAGAAATTATAGGGATCGACCCCGGCGAAGGCGGGCCTGGCCTTGCTGTGGAACGTCAGGCGCTGCACCCCGTCGCGAAGCGGGGTCCGCTTCAGCAGCAGGACGTCCTTCGTGGAGAAGGCGCCGAGTTCGGGCCGGGCGGTGAACAGGCCGACCTCGACCGCCTCGCTCAGCTTCGCCGGCCGTTCCTCGCCCTTGCCGCCGGCGTAAAATTTGCCTGCCGACACGGTCAAAGTGGTGGTCCAGCCGTCGCCGTCCTTCCTGGTCGAGGCATCCTTCACCTTGAAATCGTACAAGGTGATGTTCTCGAACAGGTCGGCGATCAGCTGCTGCTGCTCCGGGGTCTTCGCTTCCTTGCGGAACTCGCCGATCATGTCGACCGAACGCGGGTAGGGCGGCCCCTTGAAGCGCCACTTGCCAAGGAAGCGCGACAAAGCGCGGTTGACCGCTTCCTCGCCGAGCCGCTCCTGGAGCAGATACATGGCAACCGCGCCCTTGCGGTAATGGACATAGTCCTGGTTCTCGACCCGCTCGAGCGGCAGTTCCTCGACGGCCTCGCCGGCGCGGCTGCGCAGGTAATTGTCGAGCTCATATTTCAGGAACCGGCGGATCTTGTCCGGCCCGTAAAGCTGCTTCATCACCATCAGCGCCGAATATTGGGCCAGCGTCTCGCTCATGCTCGTCCCGCCCTGCATGTCCGCGCCGATCAGCTGGTGGGCCCAATATTGGTGCGCCATTTCATGCGCCACGACATAGGTGGTGAAGTCGATCTTGTCGGGATCGTTGGCGTCTGCGTTGAAGCCGATCGATTCCGAATAGGGCATGGTCCCGGCAAAGGCCTGGGCGAACCGGGCGTAGCCGGGGAATTCGATGATCCGGGCATAGCCGAACTGGTAGGGCCCGAAATTGGCGCGATAATAGTCGAGCGCCGTCGCCATCGCCTTCAGCATCTTCGGAACGTTCCAGTCGTGCCCGGGATGGTAATAAACCGAGAGCTTGAGGCCGTTGTGGTTCCGGTTTGCCACCTTGTAGCGCGCCGACTGGATCGAGAAGAAGTTCAGGATCGGGGCCGGGCTGACAAAGCGCGCGGTGCGCCGGCCGTTCGCGGTCGAATCCGAAACCTGGTTGCCTGGCGCGATCGGCGTCTGGTCCGCATCGGTCGTGACCGTGATGTCGGAAATCACCCAGTCCGCGTGGACATAATTCTCGCCCGTCGCGCTCATATCCTCGAGCTTTGCAGGACGAAGCTCCGCCGGAAGGTCCTGCCGCCGCCGCTTCACGCGATCCTTCAGCAGGCCGTTGCGGTCCATGCCGATGATCGGCGCAAAGTCGTAATTGTTGAGGAATGTCCCGTTTTCGATGACGTCGGTCGACTGCGCGCCAGCGCGGAAACCGCGGCGCCAGACACGGGAGGTGAAGGCCAGCTTCGCGCTTGCCCCCGGCGCCAGCGGGCGGTCGAAGCGGTAGATGCGATAGCCGAACTTCTCGTCGTCGCCGACGAGCCGCGCGCCGGCGATATCCAGCTTCAGCCATTCGATGTCGCGATCGCCCTTGCGGACATGGACCTCGGCGATCGGCGCATTGCCGTCGTTGACGAGCGCGTAGCTGCCCTCCGTGACCAGCTTCCGCTGCTCCGGATAAAGCTGGACGTTCAGCTCCACCCTGGTGACGG
>CBFGLY010000076.1:0-6023 GCA_965649725.1 uncultured Sphingomonas sp. | reverse complement strand
GGCTCGATGCGGACGACGTAGAGAGGTTCCTTCTGGCCGCCGATCTCGATGCCGCGCCGCTGGCCGATGGTGAAGTGAACGACGCCCTGATGCTCTCCCAGGACCCTGCCTTCCAGGTCGACGATCTCGCCCGGCGCCGCGGTTTCGGGCTTCAGGCGCTTCACCAGGCCGGCATAATCGCCGTCGGGTACAAAGCAGATGTCCTGGCTGTCGGGCTTGTCCGCCACGATCAGGCCCTCTTCCGTCGCAAGCCGGCGAACCTCGCTCTTCGGCAGGTCGCCCAACGGGAAACGCAGATATTCGAGCTGATCGCGCGTCGTGCCGTAGAGGAAGTAGCTCTGGTCGCGTGACGGATCGCGGCCTTTGCACATCTCTACACGTCCATCCCGGACAAGCCGCCGCACATAATGGCCGGTTGCAAGGCAGTCGGCCCCAAGCTCCTTCGCGAAGCCGATCAGGTCGGTGAACTTCACCCCCTGGTTGCACAGGCTGCAGGGTACGGGCGTGCGGCCCTGGGCATATTCGTCGGCGAATTTATCGATCACCCCGGTCCGGAACCGGCTTTCGTAATCGAGCACGTAATGAGCGATGCCCAACCGGTCGCAGACGGTCTTGGCGTCATAGATGTCCTGGCCCGCGCAGCAGGAGCCGGAGCGCTTCACCGCCTCGCCATGATCGTAGAGCTGCAAGGTCACTCCGATCACCTGAGCGCCCGTGCGCGCGGCGAGCGCGGCGACGACCGACGAGTCGACGCCGCCCGACATCGCAACGACGATTCGCGCCGAAGCGGCGTCTTTTTCCAGGTCGAAACGGGGAAGCATTGAGGCGGGTCTTTACTCGAAATTCACCCTGTCCGGCTAGACCGGGCGCAGGTTCAACGGTTGGTCAGGGCAGTTCTTGGCGCGATTCGACGGCAATCTGAAGGCAGCGGGGGAGGCGAAGCTCGAAGTCGACGAGCTGCTTTCTGCCCTGGCGTCGACATCGGCTGCCAATGCCAAGGCCCGGGCGGATGCCGTCGCCTGTTTCCTCTCCGCGAGCGAGGGGTGGAAGGACGCCAGAGACACTTTGAAGGGAGCCTTCGCCAACCTTCCGCGGCCGGCATGGTTAACGGACGATAAGGATTGATGAAAAGAGAAGTTACCAGCGCGCTTCAGCACTTCTCAACGGCCTTCGGTTAAATCCTGGCCATCGACAACAGTTTAACGCGATTGAGGAATTTCGATGCTCGAGAATCAGAAAATCCGGCCGGCGCAGGTGATTGGACCGCTTGGCGAGCCGCTGACGCTCGAGTCGCTGCCTCCAGCCTCGACGACCCGCTGGGTCGTTCGCCGCAAGGCCGAGGTGGTTGCTGCCGTGGCGGGCGGTCTTTTGACCGTCGACGAGGCCTGCCAGCGCTATACGCTCAGCCTTGAGGAATTCACCGGCTGGCAGCGCGCGGTCGACCGGTCGGGCATGCCCGGCCTCCGGGTCACGCGAATCAAGCATTACCGCGACCAGTACGAGCGCCAGCAGCGCTATTAATCTCCAAATTCGTCCGTCCCCAGCGGCGATCTACAGGGCCCTGCCGTTCGCGGCGGGGCCCACTTCCTGTATCGTTTCGCAACCGACACTAGACATTCTATTGCTTTGCCGGAACAACAGGCGGGCATCGAGCGTCTTGGTGCCGGAAGGCGTCCCGCATCGAATGGGACGGCCACGAACAGGAGGAACGCAATGACTTGGATCCTGATCATCATCGTGGGTGGTATTCTGGGCTGGCTCGCCAGCATCGTCATGCGCACCGATGCGCAGCAGGGCATCCTGCTGAACATCGTTGTCGGAATCATCGGCGCTGTCCTTGGCGGTCTGGTACTGGCCCCCATGCTGGGTGGCGGATCGATCACCAGCGGCGACTTTTCGCTTCCGAACCTTCTGATCTCGCTGCTCGGCGCGATCATTCTCTTGGCGATCGTCAACCTCGTCCGCCGCGGCAGCGTCCGCTAAGCGGTTTCGAAACCGAGGATAAAGGGGGCCGTCCGGTTAATCCGGGCGGCCCTTTTTCTTATTGCAGCTCGAAGCTCATCGCCAGCGTGACCTCCAGCTGCTGCGTTCCCGGATCGATTTCCGTCTTGGCCGAACGCACCATGCCGACCTGCGCCGCTTCGGCCGCATAGGGCATGGGCGGAGGAATCCGGTATCCGCCGCCTTCGCTGACCGAGATGAGCCGCACGACCCGCTTGCCAAGCGCCCGCGCGTAAAGCTCGGCCCGGGCGCGTCCGACCTTGATCGCGTTGGCGCGCGCCTCGTCATAAGCCTCCTCCGGCTTGTCGATGGTCAGGCTGGGCCCGTTGATCTGGTTAGCGCCCTCGGCCACGAGCGCGTCGAGGATCGCGCCGGTCCGCTTCAGGTCGCGGAACTTGACGTTGACGCTGTTGGTCGCGCGATATCCGGTAAGCCGCGGCGGCTGGTTCTCGACATAGCGATATTCGGGATTGAGGTTGATTGCGGAGGTCTGGATGTCCTTGTCGGCGATCCCGGCCCGCTTCAGCGCCGCGCGGACCCGCTCCATGCGATTGGCATTCTCCTCGATCGCGCCCGTCGCCGTCGGCTGAAGCGTTTGAACCCCCGCCGAAATAATCGCCAGATCCGGCACTCGGGTCACTTCCCCGGTCGCGCTGATGTCCAGCCGGGTCCCGCTGAGGACCGGGACGGGGACGACCGCCTGCGCCATCGCGGACATCGGGATCGCGGCAGTGCCGATCGCCAGCGCGGTCAAAAGGGTCTTACGCATTCATCTCTCCATCGAAAGAAAAGGCCATCGGTTCGCCAGCGTGGCGGAGAACCGATGGCCCTGAAATGAACGGACAAAGGCGATTCAGCGGCGGCGAAGCACCAGCCGGTAAACCAGCAGGATCAGGAAGGCGCCGACGATGGCGGCGACGAAACCCGCCGCCTCGCCCTCGTCATACCAGCCGATCATCTTGCCCAGAAAGCCCGCCAGGAGAGCACCCGCAATGCCCAGGAGCATGGTGATGAGGCAGCCTCCCGGGTCCCGTCCCGGCATGAGCAGCTTGGCGATCCCGCCGGCCAGAAGGCCGATCACGATCCAGCCGAGGATTCCGTAACTTTCGATCATTCCCCTTAGCTCCCTGTGCTAGTATAGGCGCGTGCCCTGTTGGACCACGCTCGTTGCGCCACGGCAACAACGCGCGTCGGTGTAAGCGGTGCCGCCGTTCGTAGAAAAGGCCTTTTCAGCGATGGCCTTGCAAGTGCAGTTGCACCAGGTGACTTATTTAGATAATACAGCGCGGACAGAAGCGCTGCGGCGACAAGCGGACGACTGGCAGAAAGAATGCGATTTATGAACCGGGAAACTAGCTTCGCGAGCTCCGATACGCTGGTCGTCGTCGACCGGTCGAAGCGTCGGCGGAACATCATCATCGCGGTCGTGGCGGTCGTGGCGGCCGCGCTGCTCGCCTTCATGTTCCTTGGCGGGGGGTCGAAGGAAGAAGCGGCCGGAGAAGGCGCCGCCGCCGAAGGGCGGGGCCAGATCCCGACGGTTAGCGTAATCGTCCCGGGCCGCAGCCAGGTTGCGCGCACGATCACCGCATCGGGCGCGCTTGCCGCCCGCCGCGACCAGCCTGTCGGAGTCGCGGGCGAAGGCGGCCTGGTCCGCGCCGTCCTCGTCGATGCCGGAAGCTGGGTCGGCCAGGGCCAGGTGCTCGCCACCATCGACCGCTCCGTCCAGAGCCAGCAGGCAGCCCAGCTCGCGGCCGCGGTTCAGGCGGCCCGCGCCGACGCCGCCCTCGCCCAGAATGAATATGAGCGCAGCCAGGCGCTGGTCGGCCGCGGCTTCGTCAGCAAGGCCGATCTCGATCGGAAGAAGGCCGCGCGCGACGCCGCCGCTGCCCGGGTTAGTGTCGCCCAGGCCCAGCTCAATGCGACGCGCGCCCAGATCGGCCGCCTGGACATTCGCGCTCCGACCAGCGGGCTGGTTCTTGCGCGCAGCATCGAGGTTGGCCAGGTCGTCAGCCCCGGCTCCGGCGCGCTCTTCCGCCTCGCCAAGGGCGGCGAGATGGAGATGAAGGCCCAGCTGTCGCAGCAGGACCTGGCGTTCGTGAAGGCGGGAATGAGCGCCTCCGTCACGCCGATCGGCTCCGACCGCAGCTTCGCAGGCTCGGTCTGGCAGGTGGCGCCGGTGATCGACCCGACCAGCCGCCAGGGCGAAGTGCGGATCGCCATTCCCTACGACCCCGCCATCCGTCCCGGCGGGTTCGCCGAGGCGAAGATCGCGGCGGGCGCGACCACCGCTCCGCTGCTTCCGCAGAGCGCCGTGCTGAGCGACGAAAAGGGCAATTATGTCTACGTCATCAACGGCAAGAACGAGGTCGAGCGCCGCGAAATCAAGATCGGCACGGTCGACGACCAGGGCGTGACGATCGCGCAGGGCCTGTCGGGCCAGGAATCGGTGGTGCTTTCGGCCGGGCCGTTTCTCAATCCGGGGCAGAAGGTCTCTCCGAAGCGGCAGGCGGCCCGTTGAGCTGCTAAGGATCGAAGCGAAGGCGTAACTCGATGAATTTCCGGAACATCTCCTCCTGGTGCATCCGCAACCCGGTGCCGCCGATCGTCCTTTTCGTGGGGCTGATGCTGGCCGGGCTGGTCGCGTTCATGGGGATGGACGTCAACAACAACCCGGACATCGATTTCCCGGCCGCGGAGATCAACATTTCCCAACCGGGCGCCGCCCCGACGGAAATGGAAAACCAGATCACGCAGAAGGTCGAGGCGGCGGTCCGCTCGGTCAACGGCGTCGACGAGATCAACAGCTCGGTCCGCGAAGGCAACAGCAACACCTTCGTCCAGTTCGAGATCGGCACTCCGACCGATCGCGCGGTCAACGACCTGCGCGATGCGATCACCCAGATCCGCGGCGACCTTCCCGACGGCATCCTCGAGCCGCAGATCAGCCGCGTCGACATCGCCGGCGATCCGATCCTGTTCGTCGCCGCCCAGACGACCGACATGACGCTGGAGCAGCTCAGCTGGTACGTCGACAATAATGTCTCGCGCCGGCTGCTCGGCGTCGAAGGCATCGCCGCCGTCACCCGCGAAGGCGGCGTCGACCGCGAAATCCGCGTGGTGCTCGACCCCGCCGCATTGCAGGCGCAAGGAATCACGGCGGCGCAAGTCAACCAGCAGCTTCGCCAGACCAACCTCAACGCCGCCGGCGGCCGCGCCGAGATCGCCGGATCCGAACAGTCGGTCCGAGTGCTCGGCAACGCCAAGACCGCTTACGACCTGTCGCAGACGCAGATCGTGGTTCCCGGCGGCCGCTCGGTGCGCCTCGCCGATCTCGGCCAGGTCAAGGATGCCTATTCGGAGCAGCGCACCATCGCCAAGATGAACGGGCGGCAGGTGATCAGCTTCAACGTCCAGCGGTCGAAGGGCTCGTCCGAAGTCACCGCCTATGACGACGCCTGGGCCGAGCTCCACAAGATCGAGAAGGACGATCCGCGGATCAAGTTCGTCGAGATCATCAACCAGGTCGACTATACCAAGGAACAGTATCGCTCGGCGATGGAAGGCCTGATCGAAGGCGCCGTCCTGGCGGTCCTGGTGGTCTTCCTGTTCCTTCGCGATTTCCGCGCGACGGTCATCTCGGCGATCGCCATCCCGCTGTCGGCGATCCCGGCCTTCTGGTTCATGAGCCTGATGGACATCACGCTGAACGGGCTGTCCCTGCTCGCGTTGAGTCTGGTGGCGGGCGTTCTGGTCGACGACGCGATCGTGGAGATCGAGAACATCGTCAGACATATGCGGATGGGCAAGACCGCCTATCAGGCGGCGATGGATGCCGCCGACGAGATCGGGCTCGCGGTGGTCGCGACCACCATGTCGATCGTCGCGGTGTTCCTTCCGGTCGCGCTGATGCCCGGCATTTCCGGCCAGTTCTTCAAGAGCTTCGGCTACACCGTGGTCATCGCGGTGCTGATGAGCCTGTTCGTCGCCCGAATGATCACCCCGCTGATCGCCGCCTATTTCCT
>CBFGLY010000075.1:0-6082 GCA_965649725.1 uncultured Sphingomonas sp. | reverse complement strand
CGCCGGGGCCCTTCTTCGACACCTGCAACTGCTCGACCTCGCCGAAGTCGCGGCGCAGGCGCGGCGCCGCCGTGCGGGCGGCGCGGGTCATGACGGTGATCAGGCCGGAATGGGAAACCATCTTAAGCTCCTCCCCTCCCTTTCAAGGGAGGGGTTGGGGGTGGGTGAGCGAAGACGGAAGCTCGATGCTTCCGGCTTTGCTTCAATTCATGGGGAGATGGAGAGTCTTTTGGCTCGCGGACGCTCGCACCCGCCCCTGCGCCCCTCCCTTGCAAGGGAGGGGAAAAAGTTAATCGGCCCTGCGGACGTAGGTCTTTTCGTAGACGTCGACGACGATCCGCGTGCCCGACGAGATGTGCGGCGGGACCATGACGCGGACGCCATTGTCGAGCATCGCGGGCTTGTAGCTGGACGAAGCGGTCTGCCCCTTCACCACGGCGTCGGCCTCGACGATCGTCGCTTCGACCGTATCGGGAAGCTGGACGCTGATCGGCCGCTCCTCGTGGAGTTCCATGATCACGTCCATGCCGTCCTGCAGGAAGGCGGCCGGTTCGCCGATCAAATCTTCGGGAAGCTGGACCTGCTCGTACGTGTCCTTGTCCATGAACACGAGCTGGTCGCCGTCATGGTAGAGGAACTGGAAGTCCTTGGTGTCGAGGCGGACGCGCTCGACCGTCTCGGCGCTGCGGAAGCGGACGTTGGTCTTGCGGCCGTCGATGAGGTTCTTCATCTCGACCTGCATATAGGCGCCGCCCTTGCCCGGCTGCGTGTGCTGGATTTTCACCGCGCGCCAGATGCCGCCTTCATATTCGATGATGTTGCCGGGACGAATGTCCACGCCGCTGATCTTCATGCGATCCGCTTTCCGCTTTGACTGGTTGAAAGAGCAGCCGCGCCCCTAGCGGCTGCGGGCTTTCCCCGCAAGCAGCGGATAGGGATTGACCGGCGTGCCCTGATACCATTTTTCGCCCGGCGCCATTCGATTGATGGCGAAGTGGAGATGCGGACCCGCGGGGTTGGCGTTGCCGGTGAAGCCGACATAGCCGACCGGCGCGCCGCGAAGCAGGTGCTGGCCCTCGCGAAGACCCGGCGCATAGGCGCTGAGGTGCGCGTAATAATAGCTCCAAAGGCCGTCGTCGGAACGGATGTAGGCGGAAATGCCGCCGCCGCCCTTGCTGAAAAAGAGCTTCTCCACACGACCCGGCGCGGACGCGACGACCGGCGTCCCGGTCGGCGCCATGATATCGATGGCATCGTGGACCCGAGCGCCGCCCGCCCGGGCCTGCGAATAAGTATCGACCAGCTCGCGGGCTTTGACGCCGGCGACAGGGATCGCCAGGCCGGCCGGGCCGACGGTCACCGTTCCAACCGCGACGGGCGGTGCCGCACCGGCAGGATCGACGATGCGCTTGTCACTCACCGCGACCTGGCTCGGCGCTATGCTGCCGGTGATCCCGAGGTAAAAAACGGCGGCCGCGCCGAGCAGCACGACGGTCACCACGACCCAGCCGACCCGGTTGACGACCGAACCCATCAGGCCTGGAAGAGCGCCTTGAAGCCGGGCTTCAGCATCTGGCTCAGGCGCAGGACGTCCCAGTTGGTCATGCGAAGGCAGCCGTGGCTTTGCGTCTTGCCGATCGTCTGGGGCTCCGGCGTGCCGTGAATGCCGTAATGCTCCTTGGTGAGATCGAGCCACGCAACGCCGACCGGCCCATTGGGTCCCGGCGGGAGATGCTGTTCCTCCTCATTGTCGTTGACGTCCCAGAACAGGTCGGGCTGATAGTTGAACGGCGGCAGGAAGGAATAGGTCGTTGCCTTCCAGCTGCCCAGCGGCAGCGGGTCGTGGCTGGAACCGGTGGTTACCGGAAATTGCGCGACCATCTTGTCGTCGGCATCCATCACCTTGAGCAGGCCTTCCGACTTGTCGACCACCACATGGTCGCCCTTCCCCAGGGACGTGTCGACGTTGAGCAGCTTCATCCAGGCCGTCATTTCCTCCTTGCCGTGAACGTCATAGCTGGCGGCCTTGGGCGTGACGTTGGGGAGGCGAAGGACCTGGCCCGGGCCGATCAGCTTGGTGGGGCCGTTGAGTGCGACGATCGTCCTCGGCGTCGTGTGATAGGCCTCGGCGACCTTTTCCAGCATGTTGCGGTACGCCATCGACTGCAGCTCGGCCTGGTCTTCCGGCTCCTTCGGGAACGGAAGCACGAACGGACCGGCAACCTGCTCCGGCGACAGCTTGACCATGACTGTCGAAGGCCGCCCTTCGGCAAGCAACGCCCGGCGCGTCGGGCCGTCAAGCTTGCCGCTCTCATCGAGTCCCCGCGCCTCCTGAAAACCCTGGATGGCCTTGGTCAGGCTGGAGCCCTTCCGCCCGTCGATGACGCCCGGCGAAAAGCCGGCCATGTCCAGCAGCACCTGGGCATGGAAGATCGTCCCGTCGATCGGGCTTCCCGGCGTACCGGGCGCTACCCAGGCCGGCTTCGCGACGGGACTGGGCGGCTGCTGGGCCAGGGCAATGGCGGCGCTGGCGATGAATGTGCATCCGAGCGCGACAGGGATGAACCGGGGCACGCAACTCTCCTCATGACTGTTGAGAAGATGAAACGGCTATCCCGCGACTAGTTTCCCACTGGGGCTCCGCGCAGGACCTCATCGAAGCGGCCTACGGCTTTGGCCGGGTCGCCCGATTCCCAAACGGCATTGCAGACTGCGATGAAGTCCGCCCCGGCGTCGACCAGGGGTTTGGCGTTGTCGGGCGTGATGCCGCCGATGGCGACGCAGGGAATTTCGAACAGCGAGGCCCACCAGCTGAGGATCGCCGGCTCGGGCCGATGCTCGCTCGGCTTGGTCGCGGTCGGATAGAAGGCGCCGAACGCGACATAGTCCGCGCCGGCTTCGCCCGCTTCCATCGCCAGGTGACGGCTGGCGTGACAGGTGACTCCGATCTGCTTGGAAGGACCGAGGATCGAGCGGGCCTCGCGCGGGTCGCCATCGGATTGCCCCAGATGGACGCCGTCGGCGCCGAGCCGCCTGGCCAGGCTGACGCTGTCGTTGACGATGAAAGCGACATCGGCATCGGCGCAAATCCGCTGAAGCGGCTCGGCCAGCCGGGCAAGCTCGTGCTGGTCGACGTCCTTCACCCGAAGCTGGAACGCAGCGACCGGACCCGCTCCGACCGCGGATTTCAGCCGGTCGGGAAAGCTTCCGCCTACCTCCTGCGGGCTGATCAGGTACAGCTCGCACGGGTCGCGCCGCTCGGGCGGTTGAAAGACGGACAGGTCGGCGTCATCCTCGTTCATGGCGCGCTCATTAGCCCGGGGGGAGATTTCGTCCAATGAAACACGTCATTCCGATTGCAGCGGCGCTGCTTCTTGCAGCCTGCGGGCCGAAATCGACCCCGCCTCCTCCGCCCGGACCGACGGCCGGGCTCGGGCAGGCCGGCGAGGTCAACGGCCTTCGCTTCCGTCCGCTCGAAGTTCTTGAGGACAGCCGTTGCCCGGCGCGAGTGCAATGCGTGTGGGCTGGTCAGGTCCGGGTACTGGTCGCGGTCGGATCGCCGGCCGGCGGTGAAATCAGCCGGCACGAGATGACCATGGGCAAGCCCGTCATCGTCCATGGCGGCGCTTTGACCCTGGTCAGCGTCGAGCCGCCAAAGGGGACGATGGGGTCGATGGAACGCGACGCCTATCGCTTCACCTTCATGTACACCCGCTAGGCGACTGACGCTTCGTAGATCTCGTCAATGGCCGTACCGAGGGTGCGGTCGAATTCCTCGTCGCTCTGCGATGCACGAAGGTCGGACAGCAGGGCGCGGCTGAAACTGGCGATCATGCCCGGATTCTTCGCAAGCTCGCGGCATGCCTCTTCGCGGCTGAACCCGCCGGAAAGGGCGACGACGCGAAGAACGTTGGGGTGATCGACCAGCGGCTGGAAAAGTCCGGCCTCGGTCGGGATCGACAGCTTGAGCATGACCGGCGCCGAAACGCTGTCCAGCGCCTTCAAAATCTCGTCCCGAAGGATTGCATCCGACTGGGCACGATCGGCGCTCTTGATGTTCACTTCCGGCTCGATGATCGGGACCATGCCGTGAGCGAGGACGGCCTCGCCGACCTCGAACTGCTGCTTCACGACGGCAGCGATGCCATCTTCATTCGCGGCGTTGATGACCGAGCGCTCCTTGGTGCCGAACACGCCAAGCCCCTTGGCGCGGCTGAGCAGCGCGTCGAGCTCCGGCATCGGCTTCATCAGCTGGACGCCGTTGGCCTCATCTTCCAGGCCCTTGTCGATCTTGATGAAGGGGATGACGCCTTGCTCGATGAGCGCCTGGGGCGTCGGCTTGCCGCCGACCGTTCCGTCCATCGTCCGCTCGAACAGGATGGCGCCGAGCACCTTGCCGCTGCCGAAGCAGGGCGAGCTGATGATCCGTGAGCGCATGTCGTGGATCAGGCCGAACATTTCCTCGTCGTTCGACCAGGCGCCTTCGTCGACGCCATAGCCCTTGAGCGCCTTGGGGGTCGAACCGCCGGACTGGTCGAGCGCGGCGATGAAGCCGTCGCCTTGCCTGATCCGCTCGCGCATCTCTTCGTTCGTCATCATCGTCATCCTATCGTTCAAGGGCGGCAACGCCGGCAAGCACGCGCCCTTCCATCCATTCGAGAAATGCCCCGCCCGCGGTCGAGACAAAGGTGAAATCCTGGGCGACGCCGGCATGATTAAGTGCCGCCACCGTGTCGCCTCCGCCGGCGACCGAAACGAGGCTACCGTCCTGCGTCAGCGCGGCGGCGGTCTTTGCGAGCGCAACCGTCGCTGCGTCGAACGGCGGCGTTTCGAACGCGCCGAGCGGCCCGTTCCAGACAAGGGTGCGGCAAGTCTTGAGGGCGTCGGCTAGAGCCTCGACCGCGGCGGGACCAACATCGAGGATCATCTCGTCGGGTGCCACCTCGTGGACGTTGCAGGTGCGCAGGCTCGGCGGATTGGGCGCGAATTCCTTCGCCACCACTACGTCGTAGGGCAGGTGGATCGTGCATCCCGCCGCGTCCGCGCGCTCGAAAATGCTCTCCGCTTCGCCGAGCAAATCCTTCTCGCAAAGCGACTTTCCGACATCGACCCCGCGCGCGGCGAGGAAGGTGTTGGCCATCCCGCCGCCGATAATCAGATGTTCGACCTTGCCGACCAGATTACCGAGCACGGCCAGCTTGGTCGAAACCTTGGCCCCGCCGACAACCGCCGCGACCGGCCGCTCCGGATCGCCGAGCGCGCGTTCCAGCGCCGACAGCTCTGCTTCCATCGCCCGCCCGGCGAAGGACGGCAGCAAGTGCGCGACACCCTCGGTCGACGCATGGGCGCGGTGCGACACCGAGAAGGCATCGTTGACGTAATAATCGCCAAGCTCGGCCATTCCCTTGGCCAGCGCCGGATCATTCTTTTCCTCGCCGGCATGGAAGCGCGTGTTCTCGAGAATGCCGATATTGCCCGGCAGCATCGTGGTCAGGGCCCGCTTCGCCTCAGGCCCCTGGCAGTCCTCGATGAACCGAACCGACCGTCCGGTCAGCCGCGCGAGCGGCATGACCAGCTGCGCCGTCGACATGTCGGGCCGGACTTCGCCCTTCGGCCGCCCGAAATGGGATAGCAGCAGGACGATCGCGCCCTTATCGGAGAGCTCCAGCACGGTCGGCAGCATCGCGCGAAGGCGGGTGTCGTCACTGACCGACGCGCCGTCCATCGGCACGTTGAGATCGACGCGCACCAGCACCCGCTTGCCCGTCAGGTCGGCGGGAAGGTCGTCGAGGGTTTTGAAGCCGGGCATGCTTACCGAATTCCGTTCGTGTCGAGCAAAGGTCGAGCGAAGCCGAGACCGGCGTCGAGACATCCCTCGACCGACGCGTCTCGACGGGCTCGACGCTGGCTCGGGACGAACGGACCGCGTTTCGACCCGGTCAAATCAACCTCGCGATCGCCCCGGCCGTATCGACCATGCGGTTCGAGAAGCCCCATTCATTGTCGTACCAGCTGACGACGCGGACCAGCTTGCCTTCCAGCACCGCCGTTTCCAGGCTGTCGACGGTCGAGCTGGCCGGGC
>CBFGLY010000074.1:0-6098 GCA_965649725.1 uncultured Sphingomonas sp. | reverse complement strand
TCGGCGCGAAGCTCGTCGAGCTTGTTCTTCAGCCGCTGATAGGGCGTCGTATCGCCGGCGCGGTCGAGCTTGCCCATTTCCGCGACCAGGATCTGGTTGAGGTCGGTCAGCAGGTAGGGGATCGGCGAATCCACCGTGATCTTGCCATATTGCTCCAGGTTCTTGCCCTTCGACCGGGCCGCCAGGAGGCACTTGGCAAGGATGTCCGCGTCGCGCTGCCGCTCTGCCCCGTCGGTGGTCAGCAGCACCTCGCAATGTTCTTCGAAATTGAGCAGCCAGTAGGGCAGCTGCAAATTGTCGACGTTGAACAATTCGCCGCAGCTCTTGAAGGCGGCCGAATATTCGCCGTGCGGGTCGATCATCACGATATGACCTTCGGGCGACAGCTGCGAAATGCGGTGCAGGATCAGCGCGACGGAGGTCGACTTACCGGTACCGGTCGATCCCAGGATCGCGAAATGCTTCGACAGCATCGGGTCGATGTAGAGCGTACCGCGGATGTCGTCGGTCGGGTAGACGGTGCCGATCTCGACGTGCGGATCGTTGGCCGCGGCAAAGATGGCGCGCATGTCCTCGGTCGTGACCGGAAGCACTTCGCAGCCCGGGATCGGATAGCGGGTGACGCCGCGGCGGAAATTGGACATCCGCCCGCCGGCCGCGCTCTGGCCTTCGCCAAGGAAGTCGATCTGGCCGAGCACCTTGCCGTCGGTGCCGGTCGACAATGTGCGGACATTGGCGATAAGCCAGCTGTTGCCGACCAGCATCTTGACCTGGCTTCCGACCTGGCCGGCCATCGCCACCGACGGGTCGGCGTGGTCGAGCAGCATCTGCAGGCGGCTGAAATCCATCCAGATTCGCGATCCGGAGCCCGCGATCTCCAGGACCCGGCCGATCGGCGGCGCATCGGCATGGCCCGCGCCCGACGCGTCGGTCGATCCTTCGCTCTCGCTATAGCTGCTCAGCTCGTCGAGGAACTGCTTCAGGCTCGGTTGATCGGTCATCGTTTACGCCCACCTTTTCAAGCAATTTGGTTGGCGCCGGGATAACCGATCCAGGTTAAAATAAGCTTAGAACCGCCGGCGGAAGACCGCTGCGGCTGCCCAGCCAAGACCGAGCGACAGCAAAACCGCCGTCAATCCGTAGAGGAATCCGTGCCGCCGGGCGGCCAGCGCGACGAACCGCTCGAACCCTGATTTGCCGATCTCGATCTCGCGGGTCGCAGCCGCGATCACCTTGCCGTTGGAAACCAGGAACGTCTCCGCGGTGTAGGTTCCGACCGGGACCTGGCTCGGGATCGATATCCGCGCCCGATAGAGGACGTCCTCGCTGATTTCCACGCCGTGGGGATGCTCGGCATAGAGATTGTGCCGCTTGCGAAGGTCCAGAAGGCCGGCCTCGAACCGGCGTTCCTTGTCCGGGAGCGCCCCGCCGCCGGGCGAAAGTTGCAAATCCTGCAGCCCAAGCTCGTAGATGGCGGCCGTCCGCTCGTCGACCAGCTGGCGGACGGGCGCGGACGAGGCGACCGCGTAGAAGCTGGGAGCGGAGCGGAAGCGGTTGCTGTCGGCATTCATCCAGATGCCGGCGATCTTCTGCTTCTCGCGCACCAGGATCGGCTCGACCGGCCCCTTCAAGACGACGATGACGTCCGCCGGTTTCTTCGGCACTCGCCCGCCGGGATAGAGGATCGCTCCGAACAGCAGCAGCTGGGTTCCGGTGAAGCTGTAGCGGATCTCGATCGAGCGGGAGGAGATGTCGGGCACCAGCTTCGGCTCGGCCTGGGCCATCAGCAGCGGCGCCAGCGCCAGCAGTGCGAATGCCCGCCTCACAGATATTCGACCGAGAAAATCTCGTCGGGCCGCCAGGCGAGGCCGAGCAGCATTCGAAGCGCGACGAGCAGGATGATCCCGGCCAGCGCAAGCCGCAGCAGGTCGGGCTTCAGCCGGGTCGCGAGCAGCGCGCCATATTGGGCGCCGATGACTCCGCCGACGAGCAACAGCGCGGCAAGGACGATGTCGACCGCCTGCGTCGTCATCGCGTGGATCATGACCGACCAGGCGCTGACCGCCAGGATCATCACCAGGCTGGTCCCGACCACCACGCGGGCCGCCATGCCGAGGATGTAGATCATCGCCGGGACCAGGATGAAGCCGCCGCCGACGCCGAGCAGCACCGTCATGATTCCGGCGACAAATCCGAGCGCCAGCGGGGCGATCGGCGAAAGATAGAGTCCCGACGCGTAGAAGCGCCAGCGGCCGGGAAGCCCGGCGACCCAGCGGTTGTGGCGCGGCCGTTCCTTGGCCGCCTCGACCTTGATCCAGCCGAGCGCGACCAGCGCGTCCTTGAGCATCAGCCCGCCGATCCCGCCGAGCAGGATGACGTAGAGGAAGCCGATCACCAGATCGATCTGGCCCGACGATTGGAGCAGCCGGAACAGGCCCGCGCCGACCAGGCTTCCGATCACTCCGCCGACGATCATCACGCCTCCCATTTTCAGGTCGACCCCGCCGCGGCGCATATGGGCGAACACGCCCGATACCGAGGCGCCGGTGATCTGCGTCGTGGCGGAGGCGACCGCGACCGTCGGCGGGATTCCGTAGAAGATCAGCAGCGGCGTGGTGAGGAAGCCCCCGCCGACCCCGAACATGCCCGACAGCAGGCCGACCAGCCCGCCGAGGATGACGATCAGCAGCGCGTTGACCGACTGGCCGGCGATGGGAAGGTAGATGTCCATGGGCTGCGCGGCAGGCTAGCCGCAAAAACGCGACAAAACCAAGGCGGGTCGCGCCCTAAAAATCTCCCGCGATGGTGACGACCCCGCCGGAGCCGGGCAGAGCGTTCCCGACCAGCTTGTGGCGATAGTCGGCGTGGACGCGGACGCCCTTGCCTACCTTGAGCGAAAGGCGGGGGCCGACGTCGAGGCGCGAAAGGCCCGGCTGAGCGCCGCCCCAGATGCCGAAGCCGGCGGAGATGTTGCGCCATACCGGCCGGGTCACCGCCGCTTGACCGTCGACGAACCAGTCGCGGCTTTTCGCGCCGACGATGCCCGCCTGGAGATAGGCGTCGAGCGATGAGTTCAGAGGCATCGACCGTCCGTACACTCCGCCCTCGACGAAGGCGGCGAAGGCGTTTCGGCCGGCGCCATATTGACCGAAGGCCTTGCGCCGCTCGGCGGTGATCGCGACCGGGATGGACGCGAATGGCTGATAGCGGATTCCGAGCGCCGCTTCCCCGCCGCGGCGGCTGTTGATCGGAGCGCTGGTCCTTAGAGAGGCGGCGAAATGCGGATCGAAGCGCCACAACAGCCGCGCTCCGGCCTGGCTTCCGCCCAAGGTGCCGGTTCCCGCCAGGCTCGGCAGGCCCGGAGTGGCGCGAAGCATCGCCCAGGTCGACAGCTGCAGCCGGTCGAAGATCGGCTTGAGGCTGCTCTGCTCGAACGAGGGCGTGACCTTCGGGCCGGGAACAGGCTCGGCCAGCGCCAGCTCGGGCCATTGCTCGATCGGCCGCACCGGCTCGAAATAGGGATTGGGCGCCATCGGCTCCGGCGCCGCATAGGCGTAGGCAGGCGGAGCGCTGCGTCGCGGCGCGGATGCCGGGACCGGCACATAGACCGGGTAGGGGGCGTAAGCCGGATAGGACGGATAGGACGGATAGGCACCGTAAGGCGGGTAGGGCGGATAGGCGCCATAGGCCATCGCTTGGGGCGGGCCCTGAGGAGCGGCAGGCGCCAGTGGCGGGAGTTGGCTAGGCGGCACGACTGGAAGAGTGCGCGCTTCCGCCTCGGGCAGGTCGAAAGCAAGCGCCTCGGTGCCGGGGATCAGGCCCAGGCTGACGGCGCGGACGCCGGCCCAGGCCATGACGGCAAGCCCCAGGAAACGGATCGACTGGCTCATACGCGCGGAAGCTCCCTTGGAAAGATGTGATGGGTCTTGTCCCACTGCTTGGCGCCGCCGCGGTTGTGGATGATCAGCGCGCGGTGGGCGGCAAGGCCCGCGATCAGATTGGCGACGACGGTGCGAGGCAGCGAACGCAGTCCCTCGCCCAAGCCATAGGCGGCGGTGGTGAAGGCGAAACGCATGAAGAGGCGCCAGCCGAGCAGCCAGGCGTTGACCGTCAGCAGCGCCGCCAGCGCCGGTGAGACCGGCACCTCGATCGGCGCGCCCAGCGCGTTGGCGAGTCCGACCTGCGCCCAGAGGGCTGCGCCGAGATAGCCGGCGATGAGCAGCAGCGCCGCCAGCGGCCCGCGCCGGTCGCGCATCCGCATCCAGCGCTCGCCAAGGCCGCCGCGCCAGCCGAGGTCGTCCCAGCCGGCAAAAGCGATCCCGCCAATCCATCGCGCCTTCTGCCGGACCGCGGCGCCGATGGTGCCGGGGAAATGGCCTCGGCTGGCGACGACCGCCCGGCTTCCGGGCTCCACCGGCAGGCGGACGAACATGGTCCTCACCCCGATCGCGCCGAGCCGGAGCCCCATCTCATAATCCTCGGTCATGCTCGCGCCGGCGAAGGGCCCGCCGTCGTGACGAGCGGCGAGGCAGGACAGGGCAACCCGCTCGATCGCGCAGCCGACCCCGGCCAAGGGAATCGCCGCGCCGACCGTTTCGCGCACGACCAGATCCTTCATATGGCTCTCGGCGAATTCGTCGGCGTAATGGCCGGCGACCCAGCGCGAGTCCGGGTCGATCAGCGGCACCACCGGCAGCTGGACCACGCCGGCTCGCTCGATCAGCCGGTCGAACAGCCGCAACTCCTGGCGGTGCACCACGTCCTCGGCATCGTGGAGCACGATCGCCTTCGCCTCCCGGCCGATCGCCGCTTCATAGGCGATCAGCGCGGCGTAGAGGCGGTTGAGGCAGTCCGCCTTGGTCGTCGGGCCGTCAACGTCCACCTCGACCGCGACGACCCGCGCATCCTTGACGCTCTCGATCGCGGCGGCGGTGGCGGGGTCGTTGCGGTAATGGCCGACGAACAAGCGATAATCGCCATGGTCGAACCGCTCGAGCGTCGCCCGAAGCATCGGCGCGATCACCGCCGCCTCGTCCCAGGCGGGGATGAACACCGCCAGCCAGCCCGGCCGCATCGGCTCGCCGAGCGTCCCCGCGAATGCCCGGGGATAGCGCGAATAGACCGCCACCGCCCTCCATCCGGAACGGAGGAAGTAAATCAGGTCGACGGCGAGGTCGTCGATCGCGAACAGCAGGAAGCCGGCGGCCGCGAACAGCGCCAGCTCGGCGGTCAGCTCGGTCAGAAAGGAAGCGAACGGCGCCATCGCTAACAGCGCGCCGACGATGAAACAGGATACGCCCAGGACACCCGCGATCCCCCCAATCGCAAGACTTCCGAGCGAGGCGGTGGGTGCCATAACGGACGGAGTTGGGCAAGGGGGTCGCCTCGCCGGCGCCGCCGTGGCCCAAAGGACTCAGCGTCTCAGGAAAAGCGCCGCCAGTCCCCTCCGCTTCTTGTTTCGGCAGCGAAAACAACCCATTTTCTAAGGAGATGAAGCAGGAGAAGCCTCCTCGCGCGCGGAAAGTCCCGCCGCCGCCCAGCCCCGACGACACCGCGCCGTCAGGCTGGATGAGGCTGCGCGAGGTCGCCTGGCACTTCCCCCGCCTGCTGTCGGGCCTCGGCCCGCTCGGCCCGCGCGGTCCGGAGGACGGGCCGCCGGTCCTCGTCATCCCCGGCTTCCTCGCCACCGACCGCACGACGATGGAGCTCCGCCGCGCCCTGGCCCGCGTCGGCTGGCGCGCCCATCCCTGGCTGCTCGGCGTCAACACCGGCGCCAAGAAGGACACGATGGACGCGCTCGCCGGCCGGCTGGAGGCGATCTACGACGGCCGCAAAATCCTGCTCGTCGGCTGGAGCCTCGGGGGCATGTTCGCGCGCCAGCTCGCCTGCCGCCACCCGGAGATGATCCGCGCCGTCGTCACGCTGGGCAGCCCGTTCAGCGGCAACCTCAAGACCAACACCAACGTCCGCGAATTCTACGAGCGCATCGCCGGCCACGATGTCGACATGCCCCCGTTCGAGCGGATCATGACCAAGCCGCCCGTCCCGACGCTCGCCATCTGGTCGAGCAAGGACGGCATCGTCGCCCCCAGCGCCGC
>CBFGLY010000073.1:0-6100 GCA_965649725.1 uncultured Sphingomonas sp. | reverse complement strand
GAATAGCCGGTTCCGAAATCGTCGAGGGCCAGCCGGACGCCGAGCGATTTGAGGCGGGCGAAGGTGCTGTCCGTCATGTCGCTGTCGGCCAGGAACACGCCCTCGGTGATTTCCAGCTCCAGCTTGGCGGGCTTGACCGAATAGTCGGCAAGCACGGCCGCGACCGTATCGACAATATGCGGGTCGTTGAACTGGATCGGCGACAGGTTGACCGCGATCCGGACATTGTCCGGCCAGTGCGCGGCTTCCGCCACGGCGGTCCGCAGCACATATTCGCCGATCTTGCCGATCATCCCGCATTCCTCGGCCAGCGGGATGAACTTTTCGGGAGAGATGGGCCCGCGCACCGGATGCTGCCAGCGGACCAGCGCCTCGAAGCCGGAAATATCTTCTCCCGCCGCCCGGACGATCGGCTGATAGGCGACCCATAGCTCGTTGCGGTCCAATGCCTGGCGAAGATCATTCTCCAGGATCTGGCGGTCGGACGCCTCGCTGTGCATCGAGGCTTCGTAGAAGCAATGCTTGCCCCGGCCAGCGGCCTTGGCGGCGTAGAGCGCGAGATCGGCGTCGCGGACCAGGCTGTCGGCGGTGCTTCGGCCCGGGTCGCCGATGGCGATGCCGACGGACGCGCCGATGACCACGCGGTGGCCTTCGATGCTGTAGGGGCGCGACACCTGCTCGATCAGCGTCCGCGCCAGGCTCTCCAGGAGGCCAGTCTCGACCGTACCGGGCAAGACGGCCTTGAACTCGTCGCCGCCGAGCCGGCCGACCTGGCCATGGTCGCCCATCACCGATTTCAGCCGCTCGGCCACCTGCCTCAGCAGCGCGTCGCCGATCGGATGGCCGAGCGTGTCGTTGACGTTCTTGAACCGGTCGAGGTCGATCAGGAACAGGGTGCAGCCCTTGCGCCGGTTGGTCGCGTTGCGAAGCGCCTCGTCCAAAGTCTGCCGCATCAGCGCGCGATTGGGCAGGCCGGTGAGCGAGTCGAAGCGCGCCAGGCGGCTGATTTCCTGCTCCGACCGGCGCTGCTCGGTAAGGTCGGTGCCGATCCCGCGGAAACCGAGGAAGCGGCCGCGCTCGTCGAAGATCGGGTTGCCGGACAGCGACCAGTGAATGTCCTCGTCGCTGGCCGCCCGGACGATCACGTCGCTGAACGGGAAGCGGGCCGACAAGTGGAAGCCTAGCGTGCGCTCCTCGCGCAGGCTGTCGGTGGAGCCGACATCGACCGACAGGAGGTCGGTGAACTGGCGGCCAAGCAGCTCCTCGGGCTCGACATTGAAGTCGTCGGCCAGCTGTTGCGACACGTAGGACAGGGTGCCGAGGTTGTTGGTCTCCCAGAACCAGCCGCGGCCGCTGTTCTCGAACTCGTCGACGAAATGGAGGGCCTTGCGGGCCTGGGCCTCGAGCCTCAGCCGGGCGCGGGAGTTGGTGATGACGGTCCGCGCGCCGGCGACGCTGTAGGCGACGTTGATGAGCGCCAGGAAGCTGATTCCGGCCAGCACTTCGGGAGCGCGCGAAACGGCCACCGCCCCGGTGAGCGCGACCAGCGCATTGATGATCGCGATCGGCGGCGATGAAATGGAGACGATGGTCGCGGCACCGAGGCCCGCGCCGAAACCGAGCGCGATGAAGCCGGTGCTGACGATGTGGTGGCTCGACTCCAGCGCCAGGCCATAGGCCATCCACAATCCGCCGCTGATCCCGATGTAGGCGCACAATGCCCGCGACACGGTCCGCGCCGACAGGCCGAACCTGTCGCGGAACCGCAGCATCGCGAAGGCGAGCGCATCGAAGATCAGGACGGCCACCACCGGGACGAGCGGGTTCTTGCCGAGCGAGGAGAAGGTGGCGACGGGGTGCAGCAGGACGCAGGCCAGGCCCCACACCAGGTGGGTCGCGCCAAGCAGCGCGGGCGCAAGGTCGAACATCGACACGCGCTGCGCCGCCAGATTTTCGTCGTCGCTGTTTTCCGGAGGGCGCAGGTCGAACGTCAGCGCATCGCGAACCGATGCGCGTTCATTGATTCCGTCACCATCGGAAACGGCGAACCGAGCCCTACGCATACCCCTCTCGTGCTCCTTCGGGCCGTGATTAACGGCAAAGGATTAACGGAGGGTCAAACGGACTAGGTTTGCTCCGCTTTAAGCATCTTCCTGCGGCAGGAAGTCGGGGACGGACAAATAGCGCTCGCCGGTGTCATAATTGAAGGTCAGGATTCGGGGATTTTCCCCCAATTCCGGAAGCTTCATCTCGACCGCGGCAAGGGCCGCGCCGGACGAGATTCCGATCAGCATGCCCTCTTCACGGGCGGCTCGGCGCGCCATTTCGCGCGCGGCTTCGGCGTCGACGTCGATCACCCCGTCCAGAATATCCCTATCCAGGATTCGCGGCACGAAATTGGCGCCGAGCCCCTGGATCGGATGGGGCCCGGGCTTCCCGCCATTGAGGATCGGGGAAAGCGCGGGTTCGACGGCGAACACCTTGAACTCCGGCCATTCCTTTTTCAGGACCTGGGCGACGCCGGTGATATGCCCGCCGGTGCCGACGCCGGTGATCAGGGCGTCCAGGGGCTTGTCGCGGAAGTCGGCCAGGATTTCCTGCGCGGTCGTCCGGACATGGACGTCGACATTGGCCGGATTGTCGAATTGCTGGGGCATCCAGCTTCCGGGGGTCTGGGCGATCAGCTCTTCCGCCCGTTCGATCGCGCCGGTCATGCCCTTGGCCCGGTCGGTGAGATCGAACTCAGCGCCATAGGCCAGCATCAGCCGGCGCCGCTCGACGCTCATGCTGTCCGGCATCACCAGGATCAGCTTGTAGCCCTTGACCGCCGCGACCATCGCCAGGCCGATGCCGGTGTTGCCGCTGGTCGGCTCGATGATCGTCCCGCCGGGCTTCAGCTTGCCGGAGCGTTCCGCATCCTCGATCATCGACAGGGCGATCCGGTCCTTGATCGACCCGCCGGGGTTCGCCCGCTCCGACTTGACCCAGACTTCCGCCCGGTCGCCGAACAGCCGGTTCAGCCGGATATGCGGGGTATTGCCGATCGTCTCTAGGATGCTGGCGGCCTTCATGGGCAAATCTCCTTGGAGGAAGTGCAACTAGATTGGACGGGTCCTTGTCGCTTGCAAGCCATCATGCGCCGCCGGCGATCACCGCTTCTTCGGGCGGTGGCTCGGCGGCAAGCTCGAACGTTCGGGCGCGGCGAAGCTCGGGGAAGATGAACGCCCAGGTCAGGGTCACGGCGATCGCCGCCACTCCGCCGGCCACTGTCGCCGCGACCGGGCCGAGCAGCGCCGCCGTGAACCCGCTCCGCGTCTCGCCCAGCTCGTTGGAGGCGGAGATGGCGAGCGTCGATGCGGCCGCGACGCGCCCCCGCATCTCATCGGGTGTGTGAAGCTGGATCAACGACTGGCGGATATAGACCGAGAACATGTCGGCCGCCCCGAGCAGTGCAAGCATCGACAGCGACAGCAGATAGTTGCGCGAGAGGCCGAACACCGCCGTTGCCGCGCCGAACACGACGACCGCGGTCAGCATCTTGACCCCGACATCGGTCTTCAGCGGCCGAACGGAGAAAATGATCGCGGTCAGCGTCGCGCCCGCGGCCGGGGCCGCGCGCAACGGGCCCAGGCCATCGGCGCCCACCTGCAATATGTCGCGGGCGTAAAGCGGCAGCATCGCGGTCACTCCGCCCAGCAGCACCGCGAACAGGTCGAGCGTAATCGCGCCGAGCACCAGCCGGTTGCGCCGGACATAGGACAGCCCATCGACCATCTGGCTCCACGGGCTTCCCGGCTTCAGCGGCGCGCGCTTCAAGGGAGGGATGGTGAACAGGCACAGCGCCGACACCCCGAACAATATTGCGCTCAAGGCATAGGGCAGGTCGGGCATCACGTCGTAGAGGATGCCGCCGAGCGCCGGGCCGGCGATTGCGCCGGTCTGCCAGGCGGTCGAGCTCAGCGCGATGGCGTTGGGCAGGATTTCCCTGGGGACCAGGTTTGGCGCCATCGCGCCCAGCGCCGGACCGGCGAACGCCCTCGCCACGCCCAGCAGGGCGGCGACGCCGAACAGGATCGGCAGGCTGATGAATCCGCCCCAGGTCGCACCGAACAGGATCAGCGCGCACAGCATCTCCAGCAGGATCACGGCGCGGGCGATGTGGCGGCGGTCGAGCCGGTCGGCGGTCCAGCCGCTGATCGGAGTGAGGACGAACAGGGGGACGAACTGGACCAGCCCGATCAGGCCAAGCTGGAACGCCGCCTCGCGGATGTCCATCGTCTCGCGCGCGATGTCATAGACCTGCCAGCCGATGACGATGACCATCGCCATTTGCGCGACGGTCGTGGCCAGCCGGGCCACCCAGAAGGCGCGGAAAGCAGGGTGGCGAAGCGGCTCGGGGATCAGGGCCATGGGCGGGGGCGGTAGCGGTGCGGTTGGCCTTGCGCAACTTATCGCCTAACCCTTCGTGCCGGAGGAGAGGACATATGATGCGAACTCGTGCGTGGATCGTTGTCGGAACCGCGGTTGCGCTGGCTTTGTCGGCGTGCAGGGTCAGCCCTGCGGGAGAGGCCGAAGGCAGCGAGCAGGCCGCCCGCTCGCCGGAATGGAAGTCCTTTGTCGATCAATATATCGAGGCGACCTTCAAGGCCCAGCCGAACTTCGCCGCGGGTGCCGGACGTCACGAATATGACGGACAGCTTCCCGACTGGAGCGAGGCCGGCATCCAGGCCGAGCGCAAGCGGCTGAAGGACGCGATCACCGCCGCGCAGGCGTTCGGCGACGACAAGCTGTCCAAGGAAGAACGGTTCGAGCGCGACTATCTCGTCGCCCAGGCGCGCGGCCAATTGTTCTGGCTGGAGACCGCCGACCAGCCGCACAAGAACCCGGCTTTCTACGCCAACAACCTCGATCCCTCGACCTATGTCGTCGTGCCCTATGCGCCGCCCGAAGTGCGCATCAAGGCCTATACCAAATATCTCCAGGCGATCCCCAAGGCGGCCGATCAGATCAAGGCCAACATCAAGGGACCGATGCCGATCAGCTTCGTCAACTACGCCAAGAGCGCGTTCGGCGGCTATGCGGCCTATTATCCGACCGACGGCCTCGCTGCGTTCGCCGGCGTCGGCTCGGCCCAGGACCAGGACGCGCTCAAGACCGCATCGAGCGCGGCCGCGGCGGCGATGAAGGGGCTTGCCGATTGGGCGGAAGGGCAGCGCGCCAACGCCGGCACCGATTTTGCGCTCGGCTCGGCCAAGTTCCAGCAGATGCTCTACGACACGGAAATGGTCTCGACCCCGCTGTCGGAGCTCCGGAAGATCGGCGAAGCGGACCTGAAGTCGAACCAGGACCTGCTCCGCGCGGCCTGCAACCGCTGGGCGCCGGGCATGACCGTTCCCGATTGCATGGGCAAGATGAACGCCAACAAGCCCGAAGGCGGCGCCGTCGCCGCCGCCCGCGAGCAGCTGACGGAACTGAAGAAGTTCGTCGTCGACCATGACGTGGTGACGGTGCCGGGACCGGAGGAAGCGCTGGTCAAGGAAGCGCCGCCCTACAACCGGCAGAATTTCGCCTACATCAACATCCCCGGCGCCTACGAGAAGAACCTGCCGTCGGTCTATTATATCGCGCCGCCGGACCCCAGCTGGCCGAAGGAGGTCCAGGAAGGCTTCGTGCCGGGCAAGGCCGACCTCCTGTTCACCTCGGTCCATGAAGTGTGGCCGGGCCACTTCCTCAACTTCCTCCACGCCAACCGCTCGCCCTTCCTCTTCGGCCGGGTGTTCGTCGGCTATGCCTTTGCCGAAGGCTGGGCCCATTACACGGAGGAGATGATGCGGGTGAAAGGCGTCGGCGGCGGCACCGACGAGACGCTGATCGGTCAGCTATCGAACGCGCTGCTCCGCGACTGCCGCTTCCTGTCGGCGATCGGCATGCACTCGGGGACGATGACCCAGGACCAGAGCTATACCATGTTCCGCGAGCAATGCTTCCAGGACGAAGGCAACGCCCGCCAGCAGGCGGCGCGCGGGACCTATGACCCGGCCTATCTCAACTACACGATGGGCAAGCTGATGATCCGCAAGCTGCGCGACGACTGGGCGGC
>CBFGLY010000072.1:0-6108 GCA_965649725.1 uncultured Sphingomonas sp. | reverse complement strand
ACGCCTCCGAGGGCAGCAAGCACATCAGGATCGAAGGGCCCGAAGTGCGGCTGAAACCCAAGATGGCCGAAACGATCGGCCTCGCGGTTCATGAGCTGACCACCAACGCGCTCAAGCATGGAGCCCTGATGGAGGACGGCAACAGGGTCGATGTCTCCTGGTCCGTCGAAGGAAATGGCGAAGGGCGGTTGCTTCACTTCCGCTGGACGGAACAGCTCAAGGACCGCACCATCGCGCCGGCCAGGCGGAACGGCTTTGGAACCGAGCTGCTGGAGCGGGTGATGGGCTACGAACTCGACGCCGACCCGATGATCGAGTTTCGCCCCGAAGGCCTCGCCTATCGGGTATCGATCCCGCTCGGCAGCGAATCCCGGTCCTGACATAAGTGAATCTCAGACTGGCGATATTGATGTAATGCAGTTCCGACGTGTGAGGGTGAGGGGCGTGTGATGCAGCATCCGGACAGCCGAAGCTATCATGAGGAGCGGGCCGAGGCCGAGCTTCTGCTGGCCAGCCAGGCAAGCGAGCCGGCCATCGCCCAGGTTCACCGCGAGCTCGCCGCGCTTCATCGGCGGCAGATGATGGAAATCGTCAAGACGGCTCCGGCGATCGCGCCGTTCCCGGAACCCGCGGACTATTAAGCCGCTTTCGCCGCCGCCAGCACCTCGGCCGCGTGGCCGGGCACCTTGACCTTGCGCCATGCCCTGATGATGCGGCCATCCTTGCCGATCAAATAGGTCGCGCGCTCCATCCCCATATATTTGCGGCCGTACATCGACTTTTCGACCCAGGTGCCGAACGCATCGCTGACCGCGCCATCCTCGTCCGAGGCTAGCGGGACCTTCAACTCATATTTGGCGATGAACTTGTCATGCTTCTTCATCGGGTCGCGCGACAGGCCGACGACCTTGACCCCGGCCTTGGCGAAATCGCCGGCCAGCTCGGTGAAGTCCTGCGCTTCCCTGGTGCAGCCCGACGTATCGTCCTTCGGGTAGAAATAGAGGACAAGCGGCCCGCCCGGTGACGACAGGTCGAGCTCGCTTCCATCGCTGAGCGTCACTTTCAGTGCCGGGACCTTGTCGCCTTCGTTCAACATCATCCATTCTCCCTGACTGCGGCCCAGCGCGCCGCGACCCTGTGCCTCGCCTCGTCGATTGCCGCAAGCAGCGCGGGCCAGTCGCCGAAGCCGCACAGCGAGGCGACAAGCTGCCGCGATTCCAGCGCCGGCTCCATGTCCTGGGTCCCGACAAGCCGAAGAACGACCAGCATGCGGCTGAGCAAGCGAAGGTCCGCGTCGGCGCCTTCGTCGATCAGTCCCGCTGCCGCCAGCTCGGCCAGGGCGACCTCGAGCCGCGGATCGAAGGCGGCGGAGTGGGTCAGCTGAAGCGTGTGGACGGTGAATTCCAGGTCGACCAGCCCGCCCTCGCCAAGCTTGATGTCGAGCGGTCCCGCGGCGGGCTTGTGACGGGCCATCTCCTCGCGCATCCGGGCCGCGTCGGAACGGACCTTGGCGGGGTCCTTCTCTGCGCGCAGGATCGAGCAAATCAGGTCGCGCGCCTTTGTCCGCGCGGCTTCGGAGCCGGTCAGCGGCCGGGCGCGGCAGAGCGCCATATGCTCCCACGTCCAGGCCTCGTTCCGCTGATAGGCTTCGAACGCCGCGAAGCTGACCGCCAGCATTCCCTGCGCGCCCTGCGGCCGAAGCCGCGTATCGATGTCGTAGAGAGGGCCGGCCGCCGTCGGGGTACCGAGCGCAGCGCCGATCCTGCTTGCAAGCCGGTTGTAATAGTCGGTCGCGGCCAGTGGCTTCGCGCCGCTGGACCGGGCGCCCGGGGGCGCGTCGAACAGATAGATGAGGTCGAGGTCGCTGGCGTGGGTCAGCGCCCGCCCGCCGAGGCGGCCAAGCCCGAGGATGACGAGCTCTCCGCCGGGGACTTCGCCATGGGTCCGGGCAAATTCGCGCGCCACGCCCTCGGCAAGCGCGACGATGGCGGCCTCGGCGAGGTCGCTATAGCCTTCCGCGATGATGATCGGGTCGCGGTGCGCGGCGAGCAGCTGGACGCCGAGCGCGAAACGGCGTTCTCCGACCAGCCGCCGGATCCGGTCGAGCGCGATGTCGAACGGTTCCTTGTCGATCACAGCGAGGAATCGAGCCGCGAGCGACGCGGCGTCCGGCGGAAGCGCGAAGCTCGATTCGTCGATCAGCCCGTCGAGCAGGGTCGGGCGCCGCCCCAATTGTTCCGCCAGCGGCGGCGCATGGGCCAGGACCAGCGCGAGCAGGTCCGCGAGCCGCGGCCGGGCCGCCAGGAGGCGGTAGAGATTGACCCCGCTCGACAGCTTGTCGACCACGTCGCTGAAGCGATTGAGAGCGCGGACCGGATCGGGCCCCGACGCAATCGAGCGCATCAGCGTCGGAAGCATGGTCTCGAACGCGCTCCTCGCCGCCGGGGAACGAAGAGAGCGCGCCCTGCCCGAGCGCCAGTCCGCGATCCGGCGGATGGCCTCATCGACGGGGCCCAGGCCGAGTGCGGCAAGTTCGGAGCGAAGGATGTCGGGATCGTTCGACAGCCGCTCCTCCCGTTCCGAGATCAGCCCGTCGAACTGCCGCCCGACCGCCTCGACGTGCGGGGCGAGCCACTCCAGCAGCGCGGCGCCACCTTCGAGGCCATCCAGCCTCGCCACCGCGTCGAGCGCGGCCGGGTCGGCCGGAAGCCGATGCTCCTGCCGGTCGTCGATCATCTGCACCCGATGCTCCGCCGTCCTGAGGGCGCGATAGGCATTTTCGAGCGCCTGGGCGGTTTCCTCGTCCAGATGGCCGGAGGCCGACAGGGCCGCGAGGGCATCGAGAGTGGCCGGTGCTCGAAGCTCCGGCTCGCGGCCGCCGTGGATCAGCTGGACGACCTGGGTGAAGAACTCCGCCTCGCGGATTCCGCCCCTCCCGCGCTTCAGGTCGAAGCCGGGCCCAAGCCCCTGCCCCTGCGCGTAATGATCGCGGATCCTGAGCGAGATTTCGCGGATTTCCTCGATCGCCCCGAAATCGACCGCACGCCGCCAGATAAACGGCCGGATTTCGTCGAGGAACAGCCGGCCAAGCGCCATGTCGCCTGCCGCCGCGCGGGCACGAATGAAAGCCGCTCGCTCCCACGGCAGGGCCGAGCTTTCATAATAGCTGATGGCGGCCCCGACGGGCAGCGCCACCGGAGTCACCTCCGGCGCAGGCCGAAGCCGCATGTCGACGCGCGTGACATAGCCATCGGCGGTGCGTTGCTGCAGCAATTCGACGAACCGGCGGGCATAGCGGACGGCCGCCTCGCCCGGGTCCTCCCGCGCCCGCCGCGGCAGCGTTTCGGGATCGAACAGCAGGATGAGGTCGACGTCGGACGAATAGTTGAGCTCGCGGCTGCCGAGCTTGCCCAAGGCAAGGATCGCCATCCCGCGCGGTTCCTCGTCGGGAACCCGCTCCCGGATGGCCTCGGCGAGCGCTTCGTCCATCGCGGCGTCGGCGAAATCCGACAGGGCGCCTGTGACCCATTCGAGCGGTTTCTCCCCGGCCAGGTCGCCGAGCGCGACGGCCAGCGCCAGCGCATGGCGGCGTTGGCGCAACCGGGCGGCAAGCGTCTCACCCTCGAGCCCGAGCGCCCGGGAGACGGCGGCATCGGCGCCTTTCGCGGTAAAAAGCTCCGCGATATCGGGAAATCGTTCCACCGCCGAACGGAGGAAAGGAGCGTTCGCTATCGCCCGTTCGACGGCCTGTTCCCGCTCTGCCTTCACCGGTGTCGCAACCATGTCACGCTTTTGGCGGATTGCGGTGAATTGCGAAACCAGTTGCTTTCTCGTGCATTTTTCAGCCGATGAATTTCGAACGTCCCTTCAATCAGAGGACGGAAGACGCGATGAAGCGCGTAGTGACCTGGTCCGAACTTCCGCCATCTCAAGCCGGCCTCTCGGCTGCGCTCCGCCGGGCATTTCAGATGCCGCCGGACGAGCGCTCGTGCGAGTTCGACGATCTGCTGAAGCGGATTTAAGCCGGGCTGCCTAACGGCGCTCGCGGCTCAAATCGTCGACTTCGCCCATGATTTCCTGGAGCGCCGACTTGTCCGGGTCGGTCTTGTGCTGCCGGCGTGACGGAAGCTTCCCGCCCGAGAGCAGCGCCTCGAGCGCAACCCGGCCGCGCGCGACGCGGCTCTTGATCGTCCCGACCGCGCATCCGCAGATTTCCGCGGCTTCCTCATAGGCGAAGCCGCCGGCACCGACGAGGATCAGCGCTTCCCGCTGCGGCTGCGGCAGGTGCATCAGCGCGCGCTGCATGTCGCCGAGTTCGACGTGGCGGTCCTGGCTGGCCGGGGCGGCAAGGATCTTCGACGCGGTCACATCGTCCCACTCGCCCTTGAAGCGGGCGCGCCGCATCTGGCTGAGGAACAGGTTGCGCAAGATGATGAAGGTCCAGGCACGCATGTTGGTGCCGGCCTGGAATCGCTTGCGGGCGGCCCAGGCCTTGAGCAGCGTTTCCTGGACCAAATCGTCGGCGAGGTCGCGGCTTCCCGACAGGGAACGGCCGAACGCGCGCAGGTGCGGAATGACCTGCGCCAACTGCTCCTTGAACTCGTCGTCGGGCAGCGGGACCGGTTCCGGGCGCGGCCCGGCGTCGTCCTCAGTTTCCTGGTCGTCGATCACTGGACCCCGCCCCGTTTCGTCCGCTGCGGAGGGTTCCGCCGCGGCCCGTTGATACGCATCGTTGCTTGCCATGAATGTAGGGTTTCAACGCGCAACGAACAATATCAGCGCGAAAATTGCGACCACGAGCAGCAGGCCGACGCCAAGCACCACGCGGGTGACATGGGGTGTCGTTCCCGCCCGCGCCTCGGTCGTCGTCAAATGCTCTGGCGTTCCGTCAGTCATGATTCCCCCAAATGCAAGGAAGTGGCTTTCGGAACGCTAACGTCGCAGCCGCGAACCCTGTTCCCTTATGCGGCCGGAACGGTCGCCGCGTCGAAGAAAAGGGCCTGGCTGATGGCCGCCTTCACCGTCGATCGCTGGAACGGCTTGGTGATGAGGAACGTCGGCTCCGGCCGGGTTCCGGTGAGCAGCCTTTCGGGGAAGGCCGTAATGAAGATCACCGGCACGGAAAATTCCGCCAGGATGTCCCGGACGGCATCGATGCCGCTGCTGTCGTCGGCCAGCTGGATGTCGGCAAGGACCAGGCCCGGCGGGGACTTGCGCGCCTGGACAATGGCTTCGTCCCTGGTCACCGCGACGCCGGTGACATTGTGGCCAAGGTCGCGGACGATCGATTCGATATCCATTGCGATGATCGGCTCGTCCTCGATGATCAGCACGTCGGCATGGGTCTGGCGCTCGATCTCGGCCATCGCCTCGGCGACCAGGCTGTCGACGTCCTGCGGGGTCGCGGAGATGAGGTAGGCGGTATCCTCGCTTGAAAAGCCTTCGAGGCTGGTCAGGAGCAGCGCCTGCCGCGACAGCGGGGTGATGCGGGACAGGCGGGCCTGCGCGATGCCTTCGGCGCCGCCGATCTCCATCGTCGGCTCCTCCCCCTCCTCGATATTGGCGCTCGACCAGATGGCGTGGAAGGTCCGGTAGAGACCGAGCCGTGGATCCACCTCCCGCGGAAATTCCTCGGGCGAGGCCACGATCGTTTCAAGAGTCGCCCGAACGAAGGCATCGCCATGCGCCTGGCTACCCGTGAGGGCGCGCGCATAGCGGCGGAGAAAAGGCAGATGCGGTGCGAGTTCCTGGCCCAGCGACATAGAAAATTCCACTCCCTTAAAATTCCTGTCGGACTTGGTGCCCGTTGTGGGCGCCTCTCCAATATGGTGCAAGCCTGCGATTGGCGAACCGCACCGCACACGGCGGCGCAACACCCATTGCCCCCAAGTTTGCGAAAGGTGGAACAAAGGATGGGCGATTTGGTTTCCTCCCTCGTTCGCTCGGGAAAATGCATCGATTGACGCGAAGCTTCTCGGGCGGATAGGTGCATTTTCGAGCCTTCCCGGCTTCCTGTCGGGCCTCCGGCAATTGTGCGCTGCGTTGATGAGTTAAGTGAGGAAGGGCGCATATGCTTGCGCGCGAGGGGGACGAGAGGTTGAGTGGGAC
>CBFGLY010000071.1:0-6109 GCA_965649725.1 uncultured Sphingomonas sp. | reverse complement strand
CGGAAAGTCGCCGAAGCGAAGTTTCATTCGCCCGTCGCTTCCGATTGGAACGCGCTTGTTGCCGACCCGGACACGGTCCGCGTTGACCTCGATCCGATCGGCGCCGAGCAGGTTGCGCGCGATCTCCAGCGCAAAGCCCGGGCGCGGCTTGCCGTCCACCCGCATCACCATGGGCACGCCGCGGATCACCCCGTCGCTATCGGGCTTTCCGTTCGCAAGCCCAACACCGCGCGCCACGTCATCGAGCTCCGGAATTGCGGCAAGTTCGGCCGGCCAGCTGTCGACGGACGCTGGAGGCGCGCCCATGATCGGGGCGTCGGCGAGGGCTTGCTGGCCCGCCGGGGCTTCGTCCGTGCCGGCATGGGCGAGCACGACCGGGGAGCCGCCGATCACTTTCCCGAACAGCTGGTCCATCGGCTCGAGCGCCTGGACCTCGGCCGCCGCCTCGGCGCCAAGCTCGGGATAGAGGGAGACGAACGTGTCCGGGCGCACCCGGTCCTGCTCCGAAAAGACGATGTCGAACGCAATGACCTCAGCGCCGCGCGCGGCCAGTTCCTCGGTCAGCCGCGCCAGATAATAGCGCGGCCACGGCCATGCGCCGAGCGCCTCGATGCTGTCATTGTCGATCAGGACGACGCGGACGTCGCTTCCCGACAGGTCGCGCGGCGACAGCGCCTGCCAGCTGTCGAACACCATGTTGCGAAGCCGCTCGCCGACCAGCAGGCTGATGAGGACAGCGGCCAGGATTCCCGCCAGCCACGTGGAGACCAGGCGGCGGGCCGGCCGCCTAGATGCGGACTTCAAGCCCGTCATAAGCGCAAATGACCTCCAGCGGGACACCCTGGCGGGTCAGCTCCTCATAGCGGATCGTCTCCTCATGCATCCGCTGGATATCCTCATCCTCATAGGTCGGCTCGTGATGAAACAGGGCGAGACGCCTGGCGCCCGCCTCGTGGCACAAATCGACCGCGACAATGTTGCTGGAATGCCCCCAATCTTCCTTCATCGAGACGCTGTCGGCGAGCGAATACATGGTGTCGCAAATCACCAGGTCGGCGTCGCCGAAGAAACGGATGAACGCCGCCTCATCCTCCATATTGTCGGGCTTATGCTCGCTATCGGTGCTGTAGATTGCCGTGCGCCCGTCGCGATCGGTGAAGCGATAGCCATAGCTGGTATGACTATGATGCTGGCGCGCGGTTTCGACCTTCACGCCGTCGATCTCATAAGGCTCGCCGGGCGTCAGCTGGACGAACTGAATGTCGGCGCGAAGCCAGTCGAACGGCACCGGGAAGGAGATTTCCTCCTGCTGCCGCCGCAGCGCCTGCTCCGCATCGGGATGAGCGGCGTGGATTCGGATCACCGCGGTCGGATCGAAGGCGGGCGTGAAGAAGGGAAAGCCCATGATATGGTCCCAGTGAAGATGGGACAGGAAGAAGTTGTAGACCTTGGCGTGCCCTTCCCCGTTGCGGCGCATCGAATCCAGGCCGAACGACCTGAGGCCGCTGCCCATGTCGCAGATGAAATAGGAACGGTCGTCCGCCGCCAGCTCGACGCAGGGCGAGGCACCGCCGTAGGTACCGCCGGCCGCGAAGCCGAGCTCGCGATCGATGAACCCCTCCGCCTCCGCCGCGCTCTCGAAACGCCGCCCATCGGCGGCAAGCAGCGCGTTGACCAGCTTCTTGCGCACCGCGGCCGCAGTCTGAGCGACCGGAAGCGAGCCTCGCGTACCCCAGAAACGGACTAGCATCGGTCCCCCCTTGCGCGCAGCGCGGCCGTCAGCGCCTTGGCTCCACGGTTTCGGTGACGGTGAACAGCTTGTCGTAGCGGCTGATCGCCAGGATTTCGCGCATCACCGCGTTGGGCGCCGCAAGGCTCATGGCGATTCCCGCCTCGTCGGCCTGCCGCTTGGCGACCGTCAGCACGCGAAGGCCGCGCGACGACATATAGTCGAGGTTCGACAGGTCGATGACGATCGAGGATGCGCCGGCCTGCACGGCCTTTTGGATCGCGTCGCCGAGCCCGTCGCCAAAGGCGTTCCAGGTCGATTCATCGACCCGTCCGCTGACCTGGAAGACGATCGCGTTATCCCGATGATCGAGGGTATATTCCATGTCCCCCTGCACCCATGCCGACGCGACTGGCATTTCTTATCGTGAATCTGCCGCAGCATTGCAAACCGCGCCCCGGGCCGTCCGCAACCTGTTCGATCGAAAGGGAAAAAATGGTGGGCGTGGCAAGGATTGAACTTGCGACCCCTGCGATGTCAACACAGTGCTCTACCACTGAGCTACACGCCCACACGGGGTAACCGCCGGGGTGCGGCGGGTCATCTGGAGGGGGCCTTTAGAGGCGCCTGCCGAGCGGCGCAAGACCCTCCATCGGGACTTATGGTGGAAGCCCGGATTCACTCCGGGCTGGAAGCATTCCGAATCTCTCGCTCAAAGTACCACTTTGAGCGAAACCTAAAGACGTCCGTGCTGGTCCTCTGTCTGGAACAGCCGGTCGACCTCGGCCACGAGGTCCTTGAGGTGGAACGGCTTGCTTAGCAGCTTGGCTTCGGGCGCGGTCCGTCCTCCCTGGAGGGCAACGGCGGCGAAGCCGGTGATGAACATGACGCGGATCGCCGGATCGATCGCGCTCGCTTTCTGGGCAAGCTCGATCCCGTCCATTTCCGGCATGACGATGTCGGTCAGCAGCAGGTCGTATTTCCCGGCTTCAAGAAGCGGCATCGCTTCGGTGCCGCAACCGACCGCCTCGACGTCATAGCCGACGCGCTGCAGCGCGCGCTGGAGATACTCGCGCATCGACGTATCGTCTTCGGCCAGAAGAATCCTGATCATTGTCCCTACTCTATGCGCTGAAGCGTAAAGATTTTCCAGCGGCTGCCGCGATCGAGCGGATTGCTGTCCGCATTTGGCACGACTAGGCTCAACCGACTGTCATGGATTTATATCCCCCACCGATTGTCCATCCGCCGCGCGGACCTCTTCCGGTGCTTTTGTCCGTGCCCCATTCGGGACGGGACTATGACGCCGCCCTCATCGCCAACGCGGCCCAGGGCAGGCTGTCGCTCGAAACGCTTGAGGACCCGCTGGTCGACCGCCTGGCCTGGCGGGCGATCGCGGGCGGTGTCGCGGCTGTGATCCAGCGGGTGCCGCGGGCCGCGATCGACTGCAACCGCGACGAGGAGGAAGTAGATCCGGCCGCGATCCTGGGGATTTCCCCCGCGCCGGTCGGCCCGAGGGCGCGGCACGGCCTTGGCCTCGTCCCGTCGCGAACGCACCGGCACGGCCGGCTGTGGCGTCATCCGATCGAGCGAACGGAACTCGCCCGGCGGATCGAGCAGGTGCATCGGCCCTATCATGCGGCGCTGTCGTCCGGCCTCGATGCGCTCGCGTCGATCCATGGCGAGGCCGTGCTGATCGACTGTCATTCCATGCCCGCGCGCGCGCACGGACAGGCCAGCGTGGTGATCGGGGACCGCCACGGCACCAGCAGCGCGGGCTGGGTCAGCGGTGAGGCCGCCCGGCTGGCGCGGCAGGCCGGCTTTAGGGTTGCGCTCAACGATCCCTATGCCGGCGGAGCGATCGTCTCGCGGCATGGGCGGCCGCACCTCGGGATCCACGCCATCCAGCTCGAAATCGGCCGCGAAACCTATCTTGAGCGGGACGGCCGCACGCCCGGCCCCGGCTTCGACCGCGTTGCAGCGCTGATCGAAGCGTTGGCATCGGGGCTGGGCCAGGCCCTGCTCGACCGCTCCGTTCCGGCCGCCGCCGAATAAAAAGCGGCCATCCCGATTTTAAGGCCGGGATGGCCGGAAGTTCAGGGAGGAACGCACCTCGAGGGTGCGCGCCGGCCGCCACACGCTTGAAGGGGAACCAAACGCAAACGGCGCGGCAAGTCCCGGATGTGGGGTCGTGCCGCGCCGATTCAATGGCCGGGCGGAGCGGTCCGCCCGAGGTTGGTCACGCTTCGGCGGGGGCCGGCTGCTGCGCCGCGACCGGGCCGGTGCCCTGGCGCAGCTGGCGGCCGAAGATCTCGCGGATCACCGAAAGCGAGAAAAGATGCGCCATGATCAGCGGCAGGATCCCGTTCTGGTTGAGCTTCCTCAGCTCGTCGCCGCGAAGGTTCCGGAACTTCTCCTCGTCGACCATCTGGAATCCGCGATAGATGAACGGCTGCTCGGCGCCTTCCGGCTGGATCGCGACTTCGCCTTCCATCAGCAGGCCCAGCTCTTTCAGCTCGGTCATGAAGGCCTGCGTGCGCTGCCCCGCCTGCTCGAACTGCTCGCAGAACTGCAGGATCGCCTTGGTCGCCTCGGACGGCTCGTCCCCGTCGAACAGCGGCTCGCCCTCCTCGAACTCGCCGATCGCGTCCGACGTCGGGTCGAAGCAGAGCGACAGCTCGTCGGTATCCGGACGCAGCCGCGCCAGGACGAAGGGGAAGCGGCGCAGATAGGCCGGGACGTAAAGCGCGTCGTCGACCAGCTTGCCCTCGGGCGTGAAGAAGACGTTCGTGCCTTCATGAAGGCCCATCAGCGCGATCGGCACGGGATTGTCGCCGGCCGAGAAGACGATCGGGTAATGACGCTGCGCCAGCCCGAACTCGTCGACCGTCACCGGAACGGCATGCGCCTTGGTCGCGCGGACCAGGCCTTCGACCTTGCTGACCTTGTAATTGCCGTGCCGGTTGCGATTGAGCGGCTCCAGGTCGTTATACAGCATGGGCAGGACGTTCGGCGCTTGGCTCGCCATAGGATGGTCTCCGAAAAGGGGCGGGCGGCCCGGGATCGCTCACCGGCCGGCCTCGCGGGGAAAATTGCGCCCGGCTCTAGTGGCAGGCCGGTTTGAGCGCAAGCGCTTTGCGGGAGGCTGAACGGAGGTTGGCGGCGACACGAATTCATCGCCTATTCAAGGCTTGCCGCTAGACCCGCGGCCGATATGGTTTCCCGCGCATGACCCTGTTCGCCTTTTTCAGCCTGCTCCCGGCCTTGCTGGGCCTGACCGCCGAGCCGCCGGCGGAGCAGCAGGTCGTGCGCCGGATGGTCGTGCGCGACGAGATCATCCTTCGCATTCCCGTCCGCCCGCATCGCTCGCCGAAAATCGAATGGAAGGAGCATAAGGGGCCCAAATGCGTCGATGCGGACATGATCGCAGGCGCCACCCTGTCCAGCCGCACCTCGATCGACTTCCTCCTGCGCGATCGCCAGCGCGTCCGGGCGGAGATGGACAGCGAGTGTCCACCGCTCGATTTCTACCGCGGCTTCTATCTTCAGCCGGACGATGAGCGGATTTGCGCGCGTCGCGAATATGTCCGGTCCCGCGATGGCGGAAGCTGCCGCATCGAACGGTTCCGCCGCCTGGAGCCGCAGGTAAAGCGCTGACCTGCAACCGGTTTTTCGTCGAAAGCCGCTGGGCCTTGGCAGAATGTCTGGCTTGTCTCGCCGGTTCAAGGCCTTAGCGTTCCCATTGCCGAATCTTCGGGGGGAGGAATTTCGTGTCCAAACATACCGTCCGCAGCCTGTTTCTCGCGTCCGCGCTGGCCTTCGCCTCGCCTGCGCTCCTGTCGCCCGCCCTTGCCGCGCCGCCGGCAACCAACGGCTGGGGCCGCGCCGCGACCGACGTCCCGGCCGACCCGGCGATCCGCTACGGCACCCTTCCCAACGGCATGAAATATGCGGTGATGCGCAACGCGACGCCCAAGGGCGCGGCCTCGCTCCGCCTTCACTTCGACTTCGGCTCGATCGGAGAAAGCGAGAAGGAGCGCGGCCTGGCCCACTTCATCGAGCATATGGCCCTCAACGAGACCAACCATGTCGCCGAAGGGGAGTTCATCAAGACGCTGGAGCGGCTCGGCCTCAAGTTCGGGCCGGACACCAATGCCGTCACCAGCTTCGATTCGACGGTTTACATGCTCGAGCTTCCGCAGACCGACGCGGAGCGGGTCGACACCGCCCTGTTCCTGATGCGCGAGGTCGCCGGCGAAGCGAAGTTCACGCAAGCCGCGGTCGACCGGGAGCGCGGCGTCATCCTTGGCGAGCGCCGCAGCCGGGACAGCTTCCAGCTCCGCCAGGTGATCGACCAGCTCGCCTTCCAGGTGCCCGGCA
>CBFGLY010000070.1:0-6123 GCA_965649725.1 uncultured Sphingomonas sp. | reverse complement strand
GCCGCCAGCGTTCGTTCTGAGCCAGAATCAAACTCTCAAGTTGATGTACGATCGAGGCGCCGGGGGAATACCCGAAGCCAAGACCGGCATCTCTGGGAGCCGTTCCTGCACAAATTCACAATCTGGTGTGTTTGCGTATTTGAGACATATGAGCCTTCGAACCGAAGCGAGCTTCGATCCAAAGTCCATAAGGAACGGCATAAATTTGACCGATCAACCCTAAGCCCAGAGGCCCTAGGAGACCGGGCCGCCGCCCACATGTCCCTTCATCTAAACCGACAATGTCAAAGAGCCGACGCGTCTCGTCCCCCGGTTCGATTGGTTCCGGGCGTCGGTTGCCGACTAGGAGAGACACGAAACGGAAGCGGTCCCAAGAGGCCGCCGCCGCTGCTGTGAGGGGGCATATATGGAGGAGGCTTCGGACCGTCAACAGCCTTTTTCCAATTTTCCCGAATTTCACCGCCAACTTTCGGAAAAATATAGGAAATCCGCCGATCAGGCAGTCTGGATGTAAGTCCGCAAAGCTTCCGCTTCGGCCTCGATCCGCTCGATTCTGTACTTCACCAGGTCGCCGATCGACACGATTCCCCGAATCTCCCCCGATTCAACCACCGGAAGATGGCGCATCCGCCGCCTGGTCATCGTGGCGAGCGCAACAAGGATCGGCGTGCCGCTGTCGACCGTCTCCACCGGCGAGCTCATCACCCGGTCGATCGGCCAGTCCAGCACCTCCCCGCCATGGTCGCCGATGCATCGCACCAGGTCGCGTTCGGAGAAGATGCCGGAAATGGCACCGCCGTCGATCACCGGCACCGCACCGATCCGCTTCTCGGCCAGGAGCAGGACCGCGTCCCGAACCCTGGTGCCGACCGGAACGGTCGCCACCTCGCTGCCTTTGGTGGAAAGGATTGCCGAGATGGTCATGGGCGCCTCCATGCGGACGGGCCTTATATATAGGCGGGCGCGTTGAAAGTCTTGTCCCACCGCGCCAAAGGGGGCGCGAGCATCGCCCAAGTTCCGAAAGGCAAGCATGACCCTCGATCACAGGAACCCCGTCCTTCGCGTCGTCCCGGGACCCAGCGACATTAACGCCAACGGTCATATCTTCGGCGGTTGGGTGCTGAGCCAGATGGACATCGCGGCCGGCATCGTCGCGTCGCGGCGGGCGAACGGCCCGGTGGCAACCATCGCCATCGACAAGATGGAGTTCATCCAGCCGATTCACCTGCGCGACGTGATCAGCGTCTTCGCCGAGGTCGAGCGGGTCGGCCGCACGTCGATGGCGATCCGGATCGAAGTCATCGCGACCCGCGACCGCGGCGCGACCGACATCAAAGTCACCGAAGCACTCTTCACCTTCGTCGCGCTCGACGAGCAGCATCGGCCGCGGCCGGTCGACCCGGCCTGAACGAAAAAGGCCGCTCGCCGGAGGGACGAGCGGCCTTTGTCTTGCGACTGCCGATTCAAGAAGCCCGCGGGCCCTAGAACTCCAGCTGGGCGCGGACTGCCGCCGTGTCGACGCCATATTTGCGGCGGGCATTCAGCGGGCCGTCCGGGTCGACATTGGCAGCACGCGGGCCGCCGGTGATGTCGACATGGCCGTACTGGGCCATGAAGCGAAGGTAGTCCATCGGGTTCCAGATGACACTGAGCTGGTAGCCGAGCTGCTTGCCGCCGTTGACGAAGGCAGAGCTCGAGCCCGACGGATATCCGGCCAGGACCGGAGTTCCGCCGACCTTGTCGGTCAGGTTGAGATAGTCGAGGCGGGCATTGAGCTGGATCGCGCCCCAGCCGCCCTGGTCGAACGGCTTCAGCACCTTGGTACGGTCCCACTTGCCGCCCTTGTAGCCGCGGCTTTCGCCCGTGAGGTAATAGCCGACCTCGGCGTAGCCGCCTTCGAACGACGGGTCCTCGTTGTAGCGATTGCCGGTGATGATGTCGTTCGGCTCGGTCAGGACCTTGCTCGGGTCGTAGCCGCGAACCCATAGCTTCTGCGCTTCGGCGGCGAAGTGGAAGCTCTTCATCACGCCGCCCAGCTCCAGGCCGACGCTGAAGTCCCCGTCGGACGCGATGGTGCCGGTGTCGACGAAGCGCTGGTCCGTGACCTGGGTGAGCGGTCGCGAACGATATTGCTGGCCCTGCGTATCGCGGTTGTTCTTGCGATAATGGGCGCTCGCGCCGAGGTGGATGAAGCCGTTCGACAGCTTGGGCGTGAAGGTGCCTCGCGCGCCGACTTCCCAGCCGGTGCGGTTGAACGCGCCGTCGTTGATTGGTGTCGAGAACAGGCCGCCGGAGAGCGTGTATTTGTCGGCGGTCTTGTCGGCGAGGCTAAGGCCGATGCCCAGCCGGCGGTTATAATTGAAGGCATCGGTGAAGCTGGCCCGCTCGAGCATCGAACCGAGGCGCGACGAGGTCACCGTCTCAAGGCTCGAGTAGGGATAGAAGTTGCCGACGGTGACCGTCAGCGGGCTGTTCTTGAAATCGTAGCTGAGCGTGATGTCTTCATAATCGACCCCGCCCTGAGCGAAGTTGAATTCCGCCTTATACTTGAAGCCGCCGGGCAGGCTGCCCTCCGCGCCAAAGACGAGGCGGCGGGCCCGGGTGTTGAAGCCGAGGTTGTTGTAGTTGAGGCCGCCGATGGTGCCGGCGCGCTCCTCGCCGTCGGGGAAGCCGACATAGCCCGCGTCGAATTGCATGAAGCCCTTCGGCTTGAAGCTGAAACCGGCGTCCTTGTCGGCCAGCTCCGGCGCGCCCTTCCACGATGGCGTAGCTTTTGCCTGGTTGGCCTGGATCTGCGCAATCGATTCCTGCAGCGCTTCGACCTGGGCCTGGAGCAGCTCGATCTTCGCCTGGGCGTCGTCGAGGTCCTGGGCGCCCGCGATGGCGGCGTCGGCCGTGGCGTCGGACGCATCCGGCTGCGGCTCCGCATCCTGCGCCAGCGCGCCGGTGCTGAGAACCAGGGCGCTGCCGGCGAGCAGCGCGCGAACGATGGTGGTACGCTTCATGTCTTTCTTCCCTTCCCCCCGACCTCATCGTGATGAGGCGGTGCGCGCCGCCCCAGTGGACGGCGCGCATTGCAGTTTCGTGACGGTTGCTATTTCAGCTCGGCAAACTTCACCGGCGTCAGGTTGCGCGCGGCGACCTGGGCGCGAGCCCGGACCGGCGCCGGCGCGGCGACGAGGCCTCCCGACAGCATATAGCCCTTCGGACCGATCGCGCTTTCCTTGGTCATCTCCGCGACGAAGGCGCGGATCGCCGGGATCGCCCGGACATGCGCATTCTTGACGTAGATGTAGAGCGGCCGCGCGCCCGGATATTTGAAGGTCGAGATGGTCTGATAGGTCGGCGCGACGCCGTTGATCGTGACGCCCTTCACCTTGTTCGCATTCTCTTCGAGGAAGCTGTAGCCGAAGATGCCGAGCGTGCCCGGATTGGCGGCGAGCTTCTGGACGATGAGGTTATCGTTCTCGCCGGCCTCGATATAGGCGCCGTCCGTGCGAATGCCGGTGCAGATCGCCTTGAACTTGCCCTCGTCCGACTTCTTCAAAGCAGCCATCGAGGCATTGGCTTCGCACGGCGGAGTCATCAGCAGCTCGCCGAGCGCATCGCGAGTGCCCGACGTGGTCGGCGGACCGTAAACGCGGATCGGAAGCGCCGGAAGACGCGGGTTCACGTCCTTCCAGGTCCTGGCCTTGTTCGGCTTGCCGAACGGCGTCTTGGCGATGGCGAGGTAAAGGTCGCGCTGGGTAATGCCGTTGATCGGGGTGCCGCGCGCGGTGGCAAGCGCCACGCCGTCGAGGCCGATCTGGATTTCGGTGACGTCCTTGACGCCGTTCGCGGCGCATTGCTGCGCTTCCTTGGCCTTCATCCGGCGTGAGGCGTTGCTGATGTCCGGGAACCGCTCGCCCACGCCGGCGCAGAACAGCTTGAAGCCGGCGCCGGTGCCGGTCGATTCGATGATCGGCGTTCCGAGCCGCGGATTGGCGCGGGCAACGCGCTCCGCCGCCATCTTGGCGAACGGATAGACGGTCGAGCTGCCGACGGCGCGCATGCTGCGCGCATCGGCCATGCCGGAAATGGAAAGCGCCGCCGCGGCCGTGGCGGCATAGATCAAAGCCTTGGAGGTCATTGCGTATAGTCCCTTTGGGCGGAACGTCCCTCGTCCGCCGACGGGAAAGGGACTATCCGCCAAGGGCGACGCGTTCGTGACGCAAGCGTTTCAGTTTCGTGACGCCGGAATCAGAAAGGGCGGCGGGATCGCTCCCACCGCCCTTGATTGCTTAAGATCGCCGCTTCAGGCCGCGGGCGCGATATCGTCGTCCTCGGCCTTGGGCTTGCGAGCCGCACGGCGGCGCGGCTTGGGAGCCTCCTCTTCGCCGTCGTCATCGCCTGCCCCGATCGACGGCGGCAGGACACCCAGCGAAATCCGCTCTTCGCCATCGCTATCCTCGTCGCGACGGGCGCCATTGGCGCGGCTTTCGCGCTGCGGGCGGTCCTGGCGATCGAAACGCTCCCGGCCGCGTTCGCGGTTCTGGCGGGGACGCTGGCGGGTCTCGGTCTCGCCCTCTTCGTCGCCATCCTCGGACTCGGCGGTCATTTCCTCGTTGCCGTCGACCTCGTCCTCGTCATCCTCGCGGCGCGGACGGCGCTGGGCCTGCTGCTCCTCGAAGCGCGAACGGCTGTCCTCGAGCACGCGGAAATAATGGTCCGCATATTGGAGGTAATATTCGGTCTGGACGCGGTCGCCGGCGAGCTGGGCGTCGCGCGCCAGGCTCTTGTATTTCTCGAGCAGCTGGGCGGCGTTGCCGCGCTGGCGATTGTCACGCGCGTTGCCGGGATTGCCGGACATACCCTGCGGACGCTGTCCGCCGCGGCCACGACGACGGCCGCCCTGACGATTGTTGATCAAATGTATGTTCCCTGTCGCACTGGCGCCGATCGAGCCGGTCGCCAAAAATCTTCCTTCCAACGGAAGTGTGGTCCCCGTCCGAGAGATCGGCCCGCGCATGACGCAAGTCGACCCTTCCCTGCCGTCAAACGCTGGATAGCGAAAGCGCGGCCATGTCGTCGGGGGTCGGCGGCGGGGGCGCATCAACTTTCGTGGGAGCGGCCCCGTCCCTGTCCCCCGATGTAATGGCCAAGCGGCCAGATTCCAAGCTTTTTCGGACTAGCCCTTGATAATGAGCGCGCGAGGCCGGTTCCCGAGGTCGTAGGCCAGCGCTGGCCGAAGTCCCTCCGCTTCGAACAAAGCAGCGGCGGTTTGAGCCTGGTCGAAGCCGATCTCGATCGCCGCCAGGCCGCCCGGCGCAAGCAGTCCTCCGAGCTCAGGAGCGATTCGGCGATATTCATCCAGACCGTCGCCGCCCGCGAACAGCGCCTCGGACGGTTCGAATTCCGCAACGCCCGGACCGGTTTCCGCGTCGTCGGCGATATAGGGAGGGTTGCACAGGATCAGGTCGAAAGTCGCCTCGATCCCTTGGGCCCAATTGCCCTTCCTGAAACTGGCCCGGTCGGCGATGCCCAGCCGCTCCGCATTGCGCTTCGCATAGTAAAGCGCCTCATCCGAAGAATCGATGCCAAGGCCGATCGCCTTGGGCCATTCGTCGAGGGCTGCGAGCAACAGCGTGCCGGGTCCCGTACCAAGATCCAATATCTTTTCCGGCCCCGGGGAACCGGCGAAATGTTCGACGGCGGCGACGATCAGGGTTTCGCTGTCGGGCCTCGGCACCAGGGCGCCCGGTCCGACCGCCAGGTCGATCGTCCAGAATGCTTTTTGACCGGTCAGATAGGCGACGGGCTCCCCCTTGGCCCGCCGCTCGATGAACTCGAAAAAAGCGTCTGGCGCCTGCCCGTTGGGATTGTTGAGGAGCAAGCGGTCGCGGGTGATGCCGAGGGCGGCGGACATCAGCACCTCGGCATCCAGGCGCGGCGTGTCGCTGACCTTCGCCAATTGCTCGGTTGCCCGCGACAAGGCGCGGGAGATGGCGGTCACGCCTCTTCCAGGCCGGCCAGCCGCTCAGCCTCGTCCTCGGCGATCAGCGCGTCGGTCAGCTCGGCCAGGCCCGGCCCCTCGAGGATCGCATCGAGCTTGTGCAGCGTCAGGTTGATGCGGTGGTCGGTCAC
>CBFGLY010000069.1:0-6296 GCA_965649725.1 uncultured Sphingomonas sp. | reverse complement strand
AGCCGCTGCTGATCGTCGCGCCGATGTCGGGCCACTATGCGACCTTGCTGCGCGGCACGGTCGAGCGGATGCTTCCGAAGCATGATGTGTTCATCACCGACTGGCGCGACGCCAAGCTGGTGCCGACGGCCGAGGGCAGCTTCGATCTCGACGATTATGTCGATTATCTGATCGAGTTCTGCGGGAAGGTCATGGAGCTGACGGGCAAGCGGCCGCATGTGCTGGCGGTATGCCAGCCCTCGGTGCCGGCCTTCGCCGCGACCGCGATCATGAACGCCGACAAGAACCCGGCGCGGCCGAAAACGCTGACCATGATGGGCGGGCCGGTCGATACGCGGAAGGCGCCGACGGCGGTCAACACGCTGGCGACCGAGCGGCCGCATCTCTGGTTCCAGCAGAACGTGATCGCGACCGTGCCGATGATCTACCCCGGCGCGGGGCGGAAGGTTTATCCGGGCTTCCTGCAGCTTGCCGGCTTCATGACCATGAACCTTGGCAGCCACCTCATCAGCCATTGGGAGATGTTCAAGCATCTCGTCGTCGGCGACGAGGAAAGCGCGGATGCGACGCGCCACTTCTACGACGAATATCTGTCGGTGTGCGACATGACGGCGGAATTCTACCTGCAGACGGTCGACGTCGTGTTCCAGCGCCACCTGCTGCCCAAGGGCGAATATGAGCATCGCGGCAAGCGGGTCGACCCGGCCGCGATCAAGGACACGGCGCTGCTCGCGATCGAGGGCGAGCGGGACGATATCTCCGGGATCGGCCAGACCAAGGCCGCGCTCGACCTGGCGGCGAAGCTGCCCGAGGCGAGGAAGCAATATCATCTCGCCAAAGGCGTCGGCCATTACGGCATCTTCAACGGCCGCAAATGGCGCGAGAAGATCGCCCCGGTCGTCGAGAAGTTCATCGCCGCCAACGCCTAGCGGCGGCGCCAACTCCCGCGAAGCCCGAAGAAGGCCGCGAGGCCGCCTAGCGCCGCGACGAGCCCCATGATGATCAGGGCGCGCGCAAACGGGCCGAGCAGCGCCTCGCCCTTTGCCGCAAGCACCGCGCCGAGCAATGCGACGACGATTAACCCGCCGAGGCGGGAGAGGGCGCTGTTGAGGCCCGAGGCCATGCCGGTCTGATGCCGGTCGACGGAGGCGAGAACGGTGCTGGTGAGCGGCGCGACGGCGAGCGTCATTCCGATCGACATGACCAGGATCGCGGGGAAGGCGTGGGTCCAATAGGCCTGATCGCTCGCGATGCGCGTGGCGAGGACCAGTCCGGCGCCGACGATCACCGGGCCGAATGTCAGCGGCCAGCGCGGGCCGATCCGCTCGGCCAGCTTGCCCATCATCGGCGATCCGGCGCCGAGCATGACCGACAAAGGAAGCAGCGACATGCCCGCCTCGATCGGCGAATAGCCGCCCGCCTCGATCAGGGTGAAGGGAATCAGCAGCATCGCCCCGCCGAATGCCCCGTAAAGGAGGAAGGTCATCAGGTTCAGCGAGGTGAAGCAGCGGTTGCCGAACAGGTCGAGCGGGATCATCGCCTTGCCGCCCAGGCGGCGCTCGTAAAGCAGGAATGCAACAAGCAGCGCCGCGCCCAGTCCAAGGGCGATCCCCGCGGTCGTCGTCAGCACGAACTTCTCCGACCATAAGGTGAGGCCGTAAGTCGCCGCGCCGAGGCCGAGAGTCGCCAGCGTTGCTCCGCCGACGTCCAACCGCGCCTTGCCGGGATCGCTGACCTCCGCGACGCGAGTCAGAGCGACAAGGATCGCCACCGCGGCGAAGGGGATGTTGATGTAGAAGATGCTCGGCCAGCCCAAATGCTCGACCAGCCAGCCGCCCACCAGCGGAGCGATGGCGGCGCTGATCGCTCCCGCCGCCGCCCAGATGCCGATCGCTCGTCCTCGCGCCTCGCCGTCGTAAGCGCCGTTGAGCAGGGCGAGGCTATTGGGCAGCAGCAGCGCCGCGCCAATGCCCTGCAGGGCGCGGCCGGCAAGCAGGAATTCGAGCGATCCGCTGAGCGCGCAGAGCAGCGACGCAAGGCCGAACAAGGCGGTGCCGATCACCAGCCACAGCCGACGCCCGTGATGGTCGCCGAGCGCCCCGCCAAGCAGGATCAGCGCGGCCAGGGGGAGCGTGTAGCCGTTGACCACCCATTGGACTTCGGCGGCGTTGGCGCCGGTGCTGGCGCGGATGGCGGGCAGGGCGACGTTGAGGATCGATCCGTCGATGAAGCTGAGCGATGAGGCCGCCACCGACATGACCAGCGTCCAGCCCGGATGATGGCGGGTTCGGCGGGCCTCGCGGGCGCGGGCGTTCATCCGTTGGCGATCGCGTCTTCGATCAGCTTGCGCCACACCGCTCCATCGGACTCACCGACCTTCGCGTCGGGCTCGCGCATGACGTGGAGCACGGCCATCGCCTGGTTGCGGTGGTTGCGCCAGCTCTCGTCGACGACCCTGGCCGCATGAGCGTCGTCGCCGTCGGCGTTGGCGCTGACCTCGGCCCCTGCGAGCACTCGCGCGATCCGTTCCAGCAGCGGCAGGGTCGTGTCGGTCATGGAAATGCTCCTGTTCAGGGTGCCGGCCTCGGCGGCGGATTCAAGCGGTCGATGACCCGGCGAAGGAAGCGCCGAGCCTCGATCACCAGCCAGATCGACAGGACGACCAGGATCAGCGCGATCAGCGCCGCGGCGATGGGGTTGGCGATGGCCAAAGCGAGGAGGCCCCCGGTCGCGATGTCCTCGCCGGTCGAGACGATCACGTTGGAGAAGGGCTCGGGGCTGGCGTTGACCAGCGTCCGGGCGCCAGCCTTGCCGGCATGGGCGACAAACGCGGCGCCGCCGCCGAGCAGGAAGCTTCCGATCTGCCAGGCGGGATCGGCGCTATCGACGATGGCGAGGCTGAGCAGCGCTCCGCCGAGCGGCCGGATGAAGGAGTGGATCGAGTCCCAGGCGCTGTCGACCCAGGCGATCTTGTCGGCGAAGAATTCGGCGAAGGTGCCGACCGCGGCGATGGCCAGCACCCAATTGTTGGCGAGCACGTCGAGCGCTTCGAGCTGGTCGGGAAGCGCGACCCAGCCGAACTTCATGCCGAGCCCGGTTATGAGCGTGACGAGGTAGAGCCGCCAGCCGGCAAGCAGGCTGGTCGAGGCGGCGAGCGCGACGAGTTCGACTGGGGTCATGGGCTGATAACGCCACTAAGTCGTTCCGGTGCCGTTTGCAAAAGAACGGGAGCGGGATTGGGGCGTTCCGACTGGACCGAACCTAAGCAGGCAACTCACGATGGCCGATCATGACCAGCTGGTGCGCGACGACGCACCTGCCACCGCATCCAAGGACATTCACCCGGAACGCGAGCTTTCCGCCGAGACGGTGACCATCGCCAGGCCGCCGGGCGAACTCTATGATTATTGGCGCGACGCCGGCAATTTGCCGAGCTTTGTCGAAAATCTGGAGTCGATCGAGCTGCTGGACGATCGCCGCTCGCGCTGGACGGTCAAGGCACCCGGCGGGAAGACTGTGAGCTGGGTCAGCCGGATCACGCATGATTGCCCTGGAGAGTCGATCAGCTGGCAGTCCGAGGAGGGCGCCGACGTTCCCAACAGCGGGAAAGTCGAGTTTATCGACGCAGGGCCGCGCGGCACCATCGTCCGGGCGGTCATTGCCTATGAGGCGCCGGCGGGGATCGTCGGCAAGGTCGTGGCCAAGATGTTCCAGCGCGAGCCGCGCATCCAGAGCCGCCGCGACCTTCGCCGCTTCAAGCAGCTGATGGAAACCGGCGAAATCTCCACCAACGCGCGCAACCCGGCGATGAAGGCCGAGCAGGAGGACAAGTGATGAAAGCGCTCACCTGGCACGGCAAGCACGACGTCCGCTGCGAGACGGTCGACGATCCGGCCATCGTCAACCCGCGCGACGCGGTGATCCGGGTGACTTCGACCGCCATCTGCGGGTCCGACCTGCACCTCTACGATGGCTATATCCCGTCGATGATGAAAGGCGACGTGCTTGGCCATGAATTCATGGGTGAGGTGGTCGAGGTAGGGCCGAGGAGCACGCTGAAGACCGGTCAACGCGTCGTTGTTCCGTTCACGATCAGCTGCGGAGGCTGCTACCATTGCAAGAAGCAGCAATATTCCGCCTGCGACAATGGCAACCCCGCCGACAACCAGGACATGAGCGAGGCCGGTTACGGCGAACCGTTGGGCGCCGCATTTGGCTATAGTCACATGACCGGCGGATATTCAGGCGGTCAGGCGGAATATGTGCGGGTGCCTTATTCCGACGTCGGTCCGTTCGTGGTTCCGGACGACAGCATTGAGGACGACAAGGTGCTGTTCCTGTCCGACATTCTTCCAACTGGGTGGATGGCGGCGGAGAATGCCGCGATCGAGCCGGGCGACACGGTCGCGGTCTGGGGCTGCGGCCCGGTCGGGCTGTTCGCCGTTCAGAGCGCCTTCCTGATGGGCGCGGAGAGGGTGATCGCCATCGACCATTTCCCCGCTCGTCTGGATCTCGCGCGCAGCTTCGGTGCCGAGACGATCAACTACGAACAGACCAAGGTTTACGAGGCGCTTCAGGAGATGACCGGCGGCATCGGCCCCGACGCCTGCATCGACGCGGTCGGGCTGGAGGCGCACGGCGCGTTCGTCGACAATATCCTCGACCAGATCAAGGTTTCCACCTTCCTCGGGTCCGACCGGGCCCATGTCATTCGGCAGGTCATCCTCTCCTGCCGCAAGGGCGGGCGGGTATCGATGCCGGGCGTTTACGGCGGCTTCGTCGACAAATTCCCGCTGGGCGCCTTCATGGAGAAGGGGCTGACGATGCGCACGGGTCAGACCCATGTGCAGAAATATATGCGCCCGCTCTACACGGCGATCGCGGAAGGCAAGATCGACAGCACTTTCATGATCAGCCACCGCGCGGGCCTGGATGCCGGGCCCGAGCTATACGAGAAATGGCATGACGAGCAGGATGCCTATACGAAGATCGTCCTGAAGCCGGGAATGGTCGGAGTCGAAGCGGCCTAAAGGACCTCAAACAATCCCGCGGCCCCCATGCCGCCGCCAATGCACATCGTAGTGACGACATATTTCGCGCCGCGCCGCTTGCCTTCGATGAGCGCGTGGCCGGTCAGGCGGGCGCCGCTCATGCCATAGGGGTGGCCGATGGAAATGGCTCCGCCGTTGACGTTCAAGAGGTCGTTGGGGATGCCGAGCTTGTCGCGGCAGTAGAGGACCTGGACCGCGAAGGCCTCGTTCAGCTCCCACAGGCCGATGTCGTCCATCTTCAGGCCGAACCGGTCGAGCAGCTTGGGAACCGCGAAGACCGGGCCGATGCCCATTTCGTCGGGCTCGGTGCCGGCGACCGCCATGCCGATGTAGCGGCCGAGCGGCTCGAGGCCGCGCTTTTCGGCCGCATTCGCGTCCATGACGATGCAGGCGGACGAGCCGTCGCTGAGCTGGCTGGCGTTGCCGGCGGTGATGTGGGTCCCGGGGCCGAGCACGGGCTGAAGCGAGGCCAGGCCTTCGATCGTCGTGTCGGGGCGGTTGCCCTCGTCCTTGTCGATCGTGACTTCCTTGTAGGAAATCTCGCCGGTCTCCTTGTCCTTGATCCCCATCCGCGCGGTGGCGGGGACGATCTCGGCAGAGAGGCGGCCCTCGGCCTGAGCGGCGGCGGTGCGCTGCTGCGACTGAAGCGCATATTCGTCCATGGCCTCGCGGCTGATGCCGTAGCGCTGGGCGACCGTCTCGGCGGTGCCGAGCATCGGCATGTAGACGTCCTTGTGCATGGCGACGAGCGAGGGATCGCCGCCGATCCGCATCTCGGGCGTCTGCACCATGGAGATCGAATCCTGCCCGCCAGCGGCGACGATATCCATGCGGTCGACGATGACCTGCTTGGCGGCGGTGGCGATGGCCATCAGGCCCGAGGCGCACTGGCGGTCGATCGTCTGCGCCGAGACAGTGACCGGGCAGCCGGCGCGAAGGGCGACCTGGCGGCCGATGTTCCCGGCCTGGACGCCCTGGGTCAGCACGCAGCCCCAGACGACATCGTCGATCTCACCAGCGTCTATGCCCGCGCGCTCGATGGCGGGGGCAAGCGATAGTGCGCCGAGCGTCGCGCCCGGAGTGGCGTTGAACGCACCCTTGTAGGCGCGGCCAATCGGGGTGCGGGCGGTGGAGACGATGACGGCGTCACGGACGGACATTGGGATTCTCCTCTAATCGACGCGCTCACCCTGAGCCTGTCGAAGGGTTAGCGCTCGCGCTTCGACAAGCTCAGCGTGAGCGCGG
>CBFGLY010000068.1:0-6308 GCA_965649725.1 uncultured Sphingomonas sp. | reverse complement strand
AGTCGCCCTTCGCCACGGCGGTCGTCACCTCGGCGATATTGCGGACCTGGCCGGTCAAGTTACCGGCCATCAGGTTCACGCTGTCGGTCAAATCGGCCCAGGTACCGGCGACGCCGGGCACCTGCGCCTGTCCGCCCAGCTTGCCTTCCGTACCGACCTCGCGCGCCACGCGAGTCACTTCGGATGCGAAGCCGTTGAGCTGGTCCACCATGACGTTGATGGTGTCCTTCAGCTCCAGGATTTCGCCCTTCACGTCGACGGTGATCTTCTTCGACAAGTCGCCGCGGGCGACGGCGGTGGTCACCTCGGCGATGTTGCGGACCTGGCCGGTCAGATTGTCGGCCATCAGGTTGACGTTGTCGGTGAGGTCCTTCCACGTGCCGGCGACGCCTTCCACCCGCGCCTGCCCGCCCAGCTTTCCTTCGGTACCCACTTCGCGCGCGACGCGGGTCACTTCCGAGGCGAAGCTGTTGAGCTGGTCGACCATGACGTTGATCGTATTCTTCAGCTCGAGGATTTCACCCTTCACGTCGACGGTGATCTTCTTGGACAAGTCTCCGCTCGCAACGGCGGTCGTCACCTCGGCGATGTTGCGGACCTGGCCGGTCAGGTTCGCCGCCATCAGGTTGACGTTGTCGGTGAGGTCCTTCCAGGTTCCGGCAACGCCCTTCACGGTTGCCTGCCCGCCCAGCTTGCCCTCCGTGCCGACTTCGCGAGCCACGCGGGTCACTTCCGAAGCGAAAGAGCTCAGCTGCTCGACCATCGTATTCACGATCTTGCCGATGCGCAGGAATTCGCCGCGCAGCGGCCGCCCTTCGATTTCGACCACCATCGATTGGCTGAGGTCGCCCTTGGCGACCGCACCGATCACGCGGGCCACCTCGGCGGTCGGCTGGGCAAGGTCGTCGATCAGTTCATTGACCGCGCGCAACTTGGTTTCCCAGGCGCCGCTGGCGCCACGGACCCGCGCCCGCTGGCCGATCTTGCCTTCCTTGCCGACGACTTGGGAGAGCCGCTCGAACTCCTGGGTGATCTGCTGATTGAGCGATATGACTTCGTTGAACAGGACCGCGACATCCTGATCCATGGTTGGGGAGTCTTCGGGAAGTCGAACGGTAAAATCGCCACGGCGGAAAGACCGCAATGCGGACACGAGCTGCCGGCGGTCGAAAACATCCTGTTGGGGATTGGCTTTCACGGATTATTCCTTCGTCGGCTGACTCCCCCCGCCCAAGTTGAGGCAGCCCCCCGCTGCCGGATGGGAAGGACATAACAAAAAGTTGCCAATTTGAACCCCCTAATATTCGTTCCGGCTTCCGTGTCGTATCGGGACAGCTGCGGCCGGTCTTTTTTGCGATGAATTTGCCGCAAGGGTTGCCGTCCGGCGTTTTAGACCGCTAATCGTTGGCCATGGCTGTAAAGGAATCCAGGCAAGGCGCATGGCGCTAAGCCCCAACGTTACCCGCTTCATCCAATCAAGCTTTCGGTCCGTCTGGTCGCTTGAACTGTTGCTCCTGCTCAAGCGGGACCGAACGAGCTGGACCCAAGCCGACATCGTGGACGCCTTGCGCGCGAGCCAGCTCGTCGTTTCGCAAGCGCTCGAATCCCTGGTCGCCGCCGGACTCGTGACGGTCGGCGACAATGGCGAAGTCAAATTCTCGCCCGTTTCCGACAATGTCGGCAAGCTGATCGAAGAAACGGAAGCCCTTTATGCCAAGCGGCCCGATGCCGTTCGCCGCTTGATCGTGGCAGCGTCGAAGCCAGGTCTCACCGCATTCGCCGACGCGTTCAAGTTGGGGAGGGATTGATGGACGAGCTGTTTCCAACGATCGTCTACATGCTTTGCTTCGTCACCAGCAGCGCCTGCGCCTATCTGCTAGGCCGGAGCTACAGCAAGACGGGTGCCCGCCTGCTCTTGTGGGCCGCGCTCTGCTTCTTCTTCCTGGCGATCAACAATCTGTTCCTGGTGATCGACCTGGTTTTCCTGCCGGTCGACCTGGACCTTCGATTTGCGCGGCTGATCATGGCGCTGATTGCCGTATGCGTGCTGCTGTTCGGCTTCGTGTGGGACCTGGAGGAGGATTGAGATGATCCCGGCTTATACCTTCATCTCGGGCGCGGTTGCCGCAGGCTTCCTGGTGTCGGGCCTGTTTTTCCTTCGGTTCTGGCGCAAGACGCAGGACGGCCTGTTCATTTCCTTCGCGCTGGCCTTCTGGCTGCTCGGTCTTGGCCAGGCACTGGTCGCACTGACCGATATCCCGGTCGAGGAGCGCAGCTGGATATACCTGATCAGGCTCGCCGCCTTCCTGCTCATCCTCCTGGCCATCTTTCGGAAGAACCGCGCGAACGCCTAGGCCGGGGCGACTTCCGGGCGGTTGGCGATCAGATTGTCGACCACGGCCGGGTCCGCCAGGGTCGAGGTGTCGCCGAGGCTCGAAACATCGCCTTCCGCGATCTTGCGCAGGATTCGGCGCATGATCTTGCCCGACCGGGTCTTGGGAAGCGCGGGCGCGAACTGGATGACGTCGGGTGTTGCGATCGGGCCGATTTCCTTGCGGACCCACTGAACCAGCTCGCGGCGGAGATCCTCGCTGGGGTCGATGTCGGCGTTGACGGTGACATAGGCATAGATGCCCTGCCCCTTGATGTCGTGCGGCATACCGACGACCGCGGCCTCAGCGACATCCTCATGCGCCACCAAAGCGCTCTCGACCTCGGCGGTGCCCATCCGATGTCCTGAGACATTGATGACGTCGTCGATCCGGCCGGTAATCCAGTAATAGCCGTCCTCGTCCCTCCGACACCCGTCACCGGTGAAATATTTGCCGGGATAGGTGGTGAAATAGGTCTGGAAGAAGCGCTCATGGTCGCCCCAGACCGTTCGCATCTGGCCCGGCCAGCTGTCGAGAATCACCAGGCTTCCGCTGCCCGCGCCCTCGATCGGTGTTCCGTCGCTTTCCAGAAGCGCGGGCTTGACGCCGAACATGGGCTTGGTCGCGCTTCCCGGCTTCATCGCGATCGCTCCCGGCATGGGCGCGATCATCGCGGCGCCGGTTTCGGTCTGCCACCAGGTGTCGACGATCGGGCAGCGGCCCTCGCCAACCACCCGATAATACCATTCCCAGGCTTCGGGGTTGATCGGCTCGCCGACCGTGCCGAGCAGCTTCAACGATTTTCGGGAGGTGCGGGTGACCGGCTCGTCGCCTTCCCGCATCAGCGCGCGCAACGCGGTCGGAGCAGTGTAGAAGATTTCGACGCCATATTTGTCGATCACCTGCCAGAAGCGGCTGCAATCGGGCCAGTTGGGGACGCCCTCGAACATCACCTGCGTCGCCCCGTTCGCCAGGGGCCCGTAGACGATGTAGCTGTGCCCCGTGACCCAGCCGATATCGGCCGCGCACCAATAGATTTGGCCTGGCCGGTAATCGAAGACATACTCGTGCGTCATCGATGCCCAGACGGCATAGCCGCCGGTGGTGTGAAGCACGCCCTTCGGCTTTCCCGTCGAGCCCGACGTGTAGAGAATGAACAGCGGATCCTCCGCGCCCATCTCCTCTGGCTCGCAGTCCGGGCTGGCCGCCGCGACCGCTTCGGCCCAGTCGATGTCGCGACCCTCGAGCATCGGCACGTCGGCACCCGTCCGGCGATAGACGATCACGCGCTTGACCGTCGGGCATTCGTCCAGCGCCTCGTCGACGTTGGCTTTCAAGGGGATCGGCTTTCCGCCGCGAAGGCCTTCGTCCGCGGTCACGACGATCTCTGAATCGCAATCCTGGATTCGGCCGGCCAAGGCTTCCGGCGAGAAGCCGCCGAATACGACCGAATGGATGGCGCCGATCCGGGCGCAAGCAAGCATTGCCACCGCCGCTTCGGGAATCATCGGCATGTAGATGGTTATGCGGTCCCCGCGCTCGGCCCCGTTGTCCTTCAGCACATTGGCGAAGCGGCAAACCATTTCGTGCAACTGGCGGTAGCTGATCTCGCGCCCGGACTCCGACGGATCGTCCGGTTCCCAGAGAAGCGCGGTCGTGTCGGCCCTTTCCGCCAAATGGCGATCCAGGCAGTTGGCGCTGAGGTTCAAAGTGCCGTCGGCGAACCAGCGGATGCCGAAATCGGCCTCGTCGAAGCTCGTTTCCTTGACCTTGCTGAACGGCCTGATCCAGTCGATCCGCTTCGCCTCGCGCTGCCAGAAACTTTCCGGGTCCTCGACCGAATCGCGGTACATTTGCTCATAGCGATCGGCATCGATGAGTGCCTTTTCGGCCCACTCTGCGGGCACCGGATAAACGGCCTGGGTCATGGGAAGCCCTCCATCAACTAGCATCCAGCTAAGCTTCCGTAGCGTTCCTGCAAAGCCCCTCGCTTCGACGGCGGCGCTCGGCTAGCAGGGCTGCCATGACCGTCCTCGTCACCGGCGCCGCCGGTTTTATCGGCTCGTCGACCGCCCACGCGCTGCTTCAGCGCGGCGAGGAGGTGATCGGGATCGACAATCTCAACGACTATTACGACCCCGCGCTGAAGCTCGCGCGGATCGAGCGGCTGCGCCAGGCGCACGGCAATGCCTTCACCTTCGAACAGGTCGATTTCGGCGACCAGGATGCGCTGACCGCATTCGCCGAACCCCACCGTTTCGACCGCATCGTCCATGTCGGTGCCCAGGCCGGCGTCCGCTATTCGCTGGTCAATCCGCAGGCCTATATCCGCTCCAACCTGATGGGGCAGATCAACATGCTGGAGCTCGCGCGCCATCGCGAGGTCGGGCATTTCGTCTATGCCAGCTCATCTTCCGTCTATGGCGGAAACGAGAGCCTTCCCTTCCGGGTCGAGGATCGCGTCGACCATCCCATCTCGCTCTATGCGGCGACGAAGAAGGCCGACGAGCTGATGGGCGAAAGCTATGCCCATCTCTTCCGGACGCCGATGACGGGCCTGCGCTTCTTCACCGTCTATGGCCCGTGGGGCCGCCCGGACATGGCGATGTGGATCTTCACCAAGGCGCTTTACGAAGGCCGTCCGCTGACCATCTTCAACAATGGCGAGATGCGGCGCGATTTCACCTATATCGACGACATTGTGACCGGGGTGGTCGCCTGCCTCGACAATCCTCCGGCCGACAATGGCGAGGTCAAGGCTGGCGGGAGCAAGAGCCCGCACGCGGTCTATAATATCGGCAATCACCGGTCGGAGGAGCTGATGCGCATGGTCGGCCTTCTCGAGCAGGCAACGGGACGCAAGGCGGAGCTGGACTTTCAGCCGATGCAGGCCGGCGACGTGAAGGACACGTTCGCCGACATCAGCGCGATCCAGCGCGACCTTGGGTTCGAACCGACAACGAGCATCGACGAGGGCATTCCCCGCTTCGTCCAGTGGTTCAAGGCGTACCACCACATCGATTAGGAGTGCGCATGCCCGTCCCCGCAATCTTCGAGCGACTTCGACTGCCGGTGATCGGCGCGCCTTTGTTCATCGTGTCGAATCCGGACCTGGTCATCGCCCAATGCAAGGCGGGAATCGTCGGAAGCTTCCCCGCCCTCAACGCACGGCCTCAAAGCCAGCTGGACGAGTGGATCCACCAGATCACCGAAGAGCTTGCCGCCCATGATCGCGACAATCCCGACACGCCGTCGGCGCCCTTCGCGGTCAACCAGATCGTCCACCGCTCCAACGACCGGTTCGATGAGGACATGATGACCTGCGCCAAGTGGAAGGTGCCGATCGTCATCACCTCGCTGGGCGCGCGCGAGGATTTGAACCATGCGGTGCACGATTGGGGCGGGATCACCCTGCACGACATCATCGACGACCGTTACGCCCGAAAGGCGATCGAGAAAGGCGCCGACGGGATTATCGCGGTTGCGGCGGGCGCGGGCGGCCATGCGGGCCGCTGGTCGCCCTTCGCGTTGATTCAGGAAATCCGGAAATGGTTCGACGGCCCGCTGATCCTGTCCGGCGCGATTGCAACCGGCGGGGCGGTGCTGGCCGCGCAAGCGATGGGCGCGGACTTCGCCTACATAGGCTCCCCCTTCATCGCGACGCCCGAAGCGCGGGCGACCGAAGACTATAAGAAAGCCATCACCGAAGGCGGCGCGGCCGACATCGTGACCTCTGCCCTCTTCACCGGTGTCAGCGGCAATTACCTGCGCGCATCGATCGTCGCGGCCGGGCTCGACCCCGACGACCTTCCCGCGCCGGGGCCCAACGCCATGAACTTCCAGTCCGCAACGGGCGCCAAGGCCTGGCGCGACATCTGGGGATCGGGCCAGGGCATTGGGGTGGTCGACCAGGTCACTCCGGCGGCGGAACTGATT
>CBFGLY010000067.1:0-6490 GCA_965649725.1 uncultured Sphingomonas sp. | reverse complement strand
ACGAGCCGCTTGCCGCCGTCGAACTCGATCGCCTCCCCGTCCGCCAGCACCTGGTCAGGCGCATATTCCTTGTCGAAACTGGCGTCGGCGCGAGGGCCGATGCTTTCCAGCGCCAGGGGAGCGCAACCGATGATCGGGGCGCCGGTCGCGGTCTTCAGCGCCCGGCTCGCCGGCGAGTGGTCGCGATGGGTATGGGTGCAGGCGATTGCGGCCAGCGGCCGGCCATCGATCGCGGCGAGGATGGCCTCGACATGCTCGGGCAGGTCGGGCCCCGGATCGATGACGACCAACTCCTCCTCTCCCACCAGATAGGTCTGGGTCCCGAAATAGGTGAAAGGCGATGGATTGCGCGCGAGCAGCCGCGCGATGCCGGGCTCGAGCCGCTCGGAAAGGGCGTAGGGCGCGTCCATGGCGAGGCTCTGCCATGGGGTGTCGCGTTGGGCAAATTCAGGCGCCGACGAGCGCTCCGCTCGCCATCCGCGCAGCCATCGCCCGTTCCGCGGCCCGGAGGCGCGCCTCGGCGTAAACATGGCCGAACAGCCGGTCCATGCTCTGGTCCCAGCTGAACTGCAGCGCATGCGCCCGCGCCTGCTCGCTCATCCGCGCCATGTCGCCGCCCAGCACGGCGAGGATGTTCGCTGCCATCGCGTCGGCGTCCCCGACCTCGCCGACCAGGCCGAGGCCGTCGGGCACTCGATCGATCATCGCGCCCGCGGCGACGCCAACGACCGGCAGGCCCGAGGCCTGGGCCTCGATGATCGAAATTCCGAACGTCTCGTCGGCCATTGCCGAGACATAGAGGTCCGCGCTGGCCAGCCACGCCGCCAGGTCGCTCCGGTCGCTGCAATAGCCGGGCGCGAAGATGCGCTCGCCGGTTCGGCCTGCAAACCGGTCGCGCAGCGGACCGTCGCCGAGGAGGAGCAGCGCCGCGCCGAGCGAATCCGGAAGGCGGCGGAAGGCATCGACGACGACATCCGGCCGTTTCTCGCCGTCCAGCCGGCCGACATAGATCAGCAGCGGCTGGCCATCTTCCAGCCCGAGGCGACGGCGCAGCTTCGGATCGCGTTTCGCAGGGGAAAATTGACCGAGCTCGACGCCGAGCGGGACGACATCGACATTCTCGACACCGAGCGAGCGAAGCTTGGCGGCGCCGCCATTCTCGCTCATCGCGTAGACAGCGTCGAAGCGGCGATAGAGGTTGCCGCAATAGCGATAGCATAGCCGCGTCGCAGCGGATGCGGCGGGGCGCCCCAGCCACTTGCTGAACGGGCGGTCGACATAGACGGTCGGGAAGTCGGTGCAATAGGCCGCGACCAGCGAAACTTCGGGATGGCGCCTGGCATGACCGATCGCCGCCCAGGGGAGGTTGTAGGCGTCCTGGCACTCGATCAGGTCGGGCCGATACTGCTCCAGCAAGGCGCGAACGGCGCGGTTGCGAAGCAGCAGCCGATAATGGGGGCTTCCCGGCACCTTGGGAGAGCCGACGAAGCAGGTGATTGCCCGGCCGCCCTCCTCCACCTCGATCCCGTCGCGCTTGCCCGGCACGATCATCAGGTGGCGATTCGGGGTCCGCTCCAGGATGTGCCGCCGCTTGTGCCGCAGGTAGGTGCCGACACCGCCGCCGACATCGGACCAGCTTTGGGTGACGTCGGCGTAGAGCCGGCCGTCTGCCGGTTCCAGCATGGGATCATATAAGGCCATCGGCTCGTCCAACCCCCGGGCGGCGATTTGGTGCCAATGCCGGCGCCTCGGCCGAACGCAAGAAAAAAGGGCGTCACGAGCAGCCTCCCCGCTCGTGACGCCCCGTCAGCGATGGACGCCGGATAGGCGCCCAACGCCGCTTCGAGCCCTAGCGTCTGTCGAGCTGGTCGAGCTTCGCCTCGATCTCGTCGAGCGATTGCGCGGCCCCCTCGACGCTCCGGCGGATTTTTTCCGGATCGATCGCGGCCAGCGATTCCCGAGCGATCCTGTCGATGTTGACCTGCTCGACCTCGCTCAGCGAACGGCGGATGTCGGCCTTCAGTTTCTCCGGGTCCTGGCCGGTGGCGCGAAGGATCGCCGCCTGCTGTTCGATGCTGGCCATCGCCTTCTTCATTCCTTCGCGGGCCTCGGCCATTTCGCGCTGGAACTCGCCATTGCGGAACCGCTCGGTCTCGCGCTGGGCCTTGGCAAGCTCTTCGGGCAGACGGGCGAGTTGCTTCTGGATTTCGCGCCGCGCCTTGGCGGTGCGGGCACGGATTTCCGCCCGTTCGGCCGGGGTCAGCTCTTCCCATGTCTTGGTTTTGCCGTTGATCCGGACGCTGTCCTTGCCGATGAAGCTGACGCTGTCGTCGCCGTCGATACCGTCGGGCACCAACGCCACCGCCGGAACCGCCTGCACGGCAGCGACGGGGGCCAGCGACGGAACCGGCGCGGCTGCGCTTGCAGGAGCGACGGGCGACGGAGCCGCGACCGGCGCGACCGGCGCGGGCTTGGCCGGAACGGGCGCATCGACATAGGCGATCGCCCAGGTCGCGGTCAGCGGCATTGCGGCCGCCGCGGCGACAAGGATCATCAGACGGCCGGCAGTACGGCGGCCGGCGGTGGGATTGCTAAACATGGAACTCAGCCTCCTCTTGAGGGTGTTGCGACGATCGAGCGCGGATGCGAACAGCAGCGCCCTTCCCGAAGCGGCCTTGGCAATCGCGCGACCGTAATCGGCGCGATGCTCGGCTTTGGCCTTGTCCAGCACCCGGGCATCGCACGCCGCTTCCTGGTCGAAGCGAAAAGCGGCGTGAGCGACCCAGGCGAGCGGGTTGAACCACTGGAGGCAGAGGAGGACAAAGGCAAACAGGTTGACGACAAGATCGCCCGACCGGTGATGGGCGAGCTCATGGTCGAGCGCCAGGCGGCGCTCGCAATCGTTGAAACGGCGGTCGAAGTCGACCGGCACGGCAATCACCCGATCGACGATGCCGAAGGCGAGCGGCCCGGCGACTTCGGAAGACCGGACGATCCGGATCGAGCCGATCCAGGCGAGCTGGACCGACGCGCCCAGGATGATCGACCGTTGCCGCCGGAAATCGACGAGGCCTCTGCCAAGCATGGCCAGGGCGACGCCTAGCCAGAGGATGGGCAGAATGGTCGCCCATCCGCCAAGCTGGTCGATCAGCGAGGGATCGGCCGCCGCGACCGACGACAGCAGCTTGGGCTCCGCGATCACCGCCGGGACGAACGGCTGCATCGGGGCGGGATCCATCGCCGGGCGCTCGACCCTATAGGTAAGGGTCGGCATCAGCAGGCGCGCCGCCGGGATTAGCCACAGGCCATAGGCGACGCGGGCTCCGAAATGACGGCGCACGGGCTCGCGCACCAACAGCACGAGCAACACCAGCGCGGAGGTGGCAATCAATGTGCCAATGAGCCAGTCGCTCATGACTTGAGCTCCTTCAACAGCGCCTCGATCGCGGCGATGTCCTCGTCGTCCAGCGCATCCTCCTCGGCCAGGCTCGCGACCAGCGGCGATAGACGGCCGCCGAACAGACGTTCGACGAACCGCCGCGATTCATTGCCGACATAGGCTTCGCGCCCGATGACCGGCGAATAAAGGTAGCGCCGGCCGTCCTCCCGGTGGGAAATGACGCCCTTGGCCTCGAGCCGCGACAGCATCGTCTTGACGGTCGCAAGCGACCAGTCGCGATGCTCCTCGATCCGGTCGGCAACGTCTGCGGCGGTCAGCGGGCCCTGGGCGCCCCACAGCGCTTCCATCACATCCAGTTCCGCGTCGCTGATTCGCCGGTCCATCGCCTGCCCTTTCGACTACAGCTGTAGGCGATTCGATTACAGTTGTAAACAGGCCTAATCGGCGCCTTCTATCGCTGCCCGGGCAAAATGTCGGAAATCTTTACGCTCGACGGGAAACCGTCTTTCAGAGAAACCGAGTTTTTCTCGGTAATCCGGGATTCTTCCGGATTGGCACGGGGGTTGCAATATTGATTGCGTCCACTTGGTTCCACGCCAACACAAAGGGGACGGCAACAGCGGTTTTCTGGTCCCGCGTCGCCGTCCCCTTTTAGTTTCCAGTCTTCGGGGGCGGCTCCTTTCCTCGATCCCCTGTAGAGGAAGGAGCCGCAGCCGGATCAGGCTTCCGCCGACACCAGCTGCTGCAATTCGCCGCTCTCGAACATCTCCATCATGATGTCCGATCCGCCGACGAATTCGCCCTTCACATAGAGCTGGGGGATGGTCGGCCAGTCCGAATAATCCTTGATGCCGGCGCGGATCTCCTGGTCCTGCAGCACGTCCACCGTCTCGAACGGGACGCCCAGATGATCGAGGATCGCCACCGCCCGGCTGGAGAAGCCGCATTGCGGGAACAGGGCGCTGCCCTTCATGAACAGCACCACCTCATTGCTCTTCACGAGCGTATCGATGCGTTCTTTTGCGTCAGTCATTCATGATCTCCATTGGGAACTGCGGTCTCGAGCTGCAGCGCGTGCAGCTCGTCCCCCATTCGTCCCCCAAGCGCCTTGTACACCATCTGGTGCTGGCGGACCCGGCTCATGCCGGCAAAGCTGGGCGCAACGACCCGCGCGGCATAATGGTCGCCGTCCCCGGCCAGGTCGCGGATTTCGACGACGGCATCGGGAATGGCGGCGCGGATCAGCGCTTCGATGTCGCCGGCGGCCATCGCCACGGGCTTAGCCCAGGGACTCGATAAGCTGACGCCGCGCCTCGACCTGCTTGTGGCCGAGCGCCTCGCGAATGCGGCCCTCGTCGATGTCGACGCCGGCGGCCGTGACGTCGCCCAATACCTTGCGGATGACATCCTCGTCGCCCGCTTCCTCGAAGTCGGCGCGGACGACGTCCTTGGCATAGGCTTCGGACTCCACCTCCGACAGGCCCATCAGCCGCGCCGCCCATTCGCCGAGCAGGCGATTGCGGCGGGCGATGATCCGGAACTGCATCTCTTCGTCACGGGCGAACTTGGCTTCGAACGCGCGCTCGCGATCGTCGAACTGGGTCATCGATGGTCCTGTCTCTCGTTGCTCCTGCACGAGATAGGAGCCCAGCGGTGCCACGTCCAGCGGCAGAGTTTGCGCGACCCGGGGGAAAGGAGTAGATTTCGACGCAGGGAGGAGGTCGCCATGACCGACACCGCGTACCGCATCGGCGCAATCGCCGTCTTCGCGCTACTGCTTCCCCTGGAAGCGCCCACCGCCGCCGCGCTGGCCCGACAAGGACAAGCCGAAATCCTGTGCCTGCCAAGAGGCGCGGAGCGGCCGAGGCCGTGCGTCTGGGCCAGGACCGGCACGACCATCGCCGTCGACACGTCGAGAGTCGCCAGTGGCAGGCCGCTGACCGTGGCCTTCGTCGGAAAACATTCCGCAACCCGAGTGCCGCTCGGCTCCCAGCCCCTGTCGCTCGACGGCTCCTATCTGCTCACCGTGCCAAGCCGGCTGTGCAGCGGGGACCGCCTGGGCAATTTCGAGATCCAGGTGCTGACCAGCGATCTTCAAAACGCCGGGGCGACGAGGAAACTGGCGACCCTGCCCATCCGCTGCTGAGCGGTCAGGCGCCGATCATCACGGTCGAGCCGACGTCGGTGATGCCGTACAGCTTCTGCGCGAAGTTGGCCGGCAGCCGGATGCAGCCGTGCGAGGCCGGACGGCCGGGGTTGAAGCCCGCGTGGAGCGCAATCCCATATTTGTCGATGCGCTGCATGAAGGGCATCGGCGCATTTTCATATTTGCGGCTGTGGTGCATCCGCTTCTTCTCCAGGATCGGGAAGATGCCGGTCGGCGTCGGATGGGTGTCGCGGCCGGTTGAGATGGTCGACACGGCGACCAGCGTGTCGCCGCGATAGAGATAGGCCATCTGCTCGCCGAGGCTGATGATGACGCGGGCCTCGCCAGGGGCCTTCACGTCACGCCACAGATATTGTCCGGGCTTCAGATTCTTATCTCCGAAAACCTCGTACATGTCCTGCCGGGCTTCGTAGGCGGCGTCGGCCGCGGCTTCCTTGGCTTCGACGGTTTCGATCGTTGCAAATGCAGGCGCAGTGGGAATCGCAAGCGCAAAACTACCCATGGCCAGCAACAGGGCCAGCTTTTTCATGATTAGACTCTTTTTCTAATTGACTTTCGCGGATTCAATGCACGCGAAGGCCTTCAAGTTCCGCGACTCGTCGAATCGGAAGCAAGTAAGAGGGTCAGTCGATTGTTACGACGACCTTGCCGATGACTTGGCGCGCGGCCATTGCCGCGATCGCCTGGCCGCCCTGGTCGAGGGGATAAGTTGCGCTGATCCTGGGGCCGATCCTGCCTTCGTCCCACAAGCGGAACAGCGTTCGAACATGCTCCGCGTTGGCGTTCGGATCGCGGGCCGCGAAGGCGCCCCAGAAGACCCCGCAAACGTCGCAACTTTTCAATAGAGTGAGGTTGAGCGGCAGCTTCGGGATTCCCGCGGGGAAGCCGACCACCAGATAGCGGCCCTCCCAGGCGATCGAGCG
>CBFGLY010000066.1:0-6550 GCA_965649725.1 uncultured Sphingomonas sp. | reverse complement strand
TCGACCATATGCGCGAGATGAAGGACATGGCGATCGTCTGCAACATCGGCCACTTCGACAGCGAGATCCAGATCGGCGCGCTCGCCAACATGAAGTGGGACGAGATCAAGCCCCAGGTCGACGAGGTCACCTTCCCCGACGGCAAGCGCCTGATCGTCCTGTCGAAGGGCCGCCTGGTGAACCTCGGCAACGCGACCGGCCATCCCAGCTTCGTGATGAGCTCGAGCTTCACCAACCAGACGCTTGCCCAGATCGAGCTGTGGACCAAGTCGGACCAGTATAAGAACGAAGTCTATGTCCTGCCCAAGCACCTCGACGAAAAGGTCGCGGCGCTCCACCTCGACAAACTGGGCGTGAAGCTCACCAAGCTCAGCGAAAAGCAGGCGGCTTATATTGGTGTTACGCCCCAGGGACCGTTCAAACCGGAACATTATCGTTATTGATTTAAATCAATATGCTTTGTCGGTTAAACGACTTATCCTGTGACTAAAATGTTACTAAGCGTGCGAAAGTAAAACCTAATGCAACGTTGATCTCGACGCCGAAAAAGACGCCGCTAAGCATCCTTCCCGTCAGGGTTTTCTCATTACATCGGGGTGGATTTTATGCGTCGCATTCCTGCGCTTGCTCTCTCTACAGTTTCATTTGGCGTCCTCGCACTAGCCGTCGCATCGCCGGCGGCCGCACAATCACAGGACGATTCGGTTTCCGCTACCACGGCGCCTACTGCTGCCGAGGTCCAGGAATGCACCGAATTGCCCACCCAGCCGGAGCGCGACCAGTGCGTGCAGGCCGAATCGCGGCCGGAGGGCACTCCGGAGGAGGCAGGCGATCCGGCAACGGCGCCCGCGGGCGAGACCGCGGAGCGGCAGGCCGAATCGGGTGCTATCGTAGTCACCGGTTCGCGCCTTCGCCGTAGCCCGTTCACCAGCCCCGATCCGCTGACCGTGATCGATCCCGATCTTGAGCGGAAGGGCGGTGAGAACGACACGGCGGAGATCCTGCAGACTTCGCCGGTCGCAGCCGGATCGTTTCAGATTACGTCGCTGCTGTCGGCGGGTTCGTTCGTGACCAACGGCGGCGTCGGCGCACAGACGCTTTCGCTGCGCGGCCTCGGTGCCGAGCGCACGCTGGTGCTGGTCAATGGCCGTCGCGCCGGCCCGGCCGGTACTCGCGGCGCCATCGCCGGCTTCGACCTGAACGTCATTCCGTCGTCGATCATCCAGTCGGTCGAAATCCTGAAGACCGGAGCGTCGTCCATCTACGGTTCCGACGCGATCGCGGGGGTGGTCAACCTGCTGACCAAGAAATCGACCGAGGGAATCGAGCTGCGCGGATTTGCGTCGGCTCCATTTGAAGGTGGCGGCGAAAGCTACAATGTCAGCGTCGCCTACGGCAAGGAATTCTCCCGCGGCCACCTGATCGGCGGCGTCGACTATACGCGCCGCAACGAGCTTGAGCGCGGCGACCGCGACTATTTCGGCTGCCCGGAAGAATATCTTTTCAACCCGGACGGCGACCGGGTCGATATCCTCGACCCTCGCACCGGCGAGCCGCGCTGTAACGCCGGCTTCTTCAACGCGCTCAACATCAGCACTCAGACCTTGTCGCAGCCGGCGGGCTCGTCTCCGATCACCTTCGGCACGATCCAGTTCAACGGCCCGAACGATCGGCTCGGCGAGTTTATCAATCCGGCTCCCAACACGGCGACGTTCCAGCTTCCGGCGGGCTTCTTCCCGGTTTCCCAGAACTGCTTTCCGACCGCGACCGCGGCTCCGACGCCTACGCAGCTCGAGCAATGCCGCCGGTCGACCGGCCTGCTCGATCCGGGTATCGACCAGGTCTCGGACACTTCGATCTCTCCGGAGCTCGACCGTTACACGATCTGGGCGGACGGCTCATTTGACGTGACCGACAGTGTCGAGCTGGTTGGCGAGTTCCTCTACAACAAGCGCAAGACCCATACCGACGGCGTCCGTCAGCTGTTCTTCTCGCAATTCTCGGGTCAGACCCTTGGTTCGACGTCCAGCGCCAGGCCGGGCTTCGTTTGCTCTCCGGCGCGTCAGGCGGTCAATCCCAACTGCTCGCCGACGAGCACGGGCGATCCGCTGAATACGGGCTTCGTGGGCAACTTCTTCCTGACCCCGATTGTGCCGGTAAAAACCTTTATCGAGACCGACGTCGATTATTATCGCGGCGTTGGCGGCGTGAAGGCCGATCTCGAGGGCCTGTTCGGCGACCGTCTCTCCGGGTGGAAGTTCGACGGCTATGTCCAGTACAGCCGGTCGGACGGCGACTACACCCAGCACCGCATCTTCCTCGACGCGGTCAGGACGCAGGAATTCCGTTCGCGCCTCTGCCAGCCGGGTCAGGTAACCGCCATCCGCGGCGTCCCCTGCATGGACATCGATTTCACCGATCCTCGGGTTCTGCGCGGCGATCTGACGCAGGCGGAACAGGATTATCTGTTCGGCAAGGAAACCGGCAACACGCTTTATAAGCAGATCACTGCCGAAGCGAGCGTTGCAGGCAACCTGATTGACTTGCCTGCCGGCCCGGTCGGGGTCGCGCTGGGCGTCCAATGGCGCCGCGACGAGATCGACGACACGCCGGGCGAAATCACCCAGTCGGGTAACGTTTTCGGCCAGTCGGTCTCCGGCCGCACCGCAGGCTTCGCCCGCAGCAAGGAAGCGTTCGGCGAAATCCAGATTCCGGTGCTTCGCGACACGCCATTCTTCAAGGACCTCACCCTCTCGGGTGCCGCTCGCGTCACGAGCGGCTATGCCGAGCGCAACGATGGCGAGCATGACTCGGACAAGGGGAACTGGACCTACAAGGTCGGCGCCAACTGGCAGGTGAATGACTGGCTGAGGTTCCGTGCCTCGATCGGTACTTCGTTCCGCGCTCCGGCCCTGTTCGAACAGTTCCTTGCGGACCAGACCGGCTTCCAGGGGCAGGCCGCGATCGACCCCTGCATCAACTTCGGCCTCCGGGATCCGAGCGACCGTATTTTCCAACGCTGCTTGGCCCTCGGTCTTCCGACGACCTACAACCAGGCGGGCACCAGCTCGGCTCTGGTCTCCAGCGGCGGCGGTATCGGCGTCCTGGATCCGGAAACGTCGAAGGCCAAGAACTTCAGCGTTGTTGTCACGCCGGAAGCCGGCCTGTGGGATGGCATGAAGTTCAGCGTTGCGGTCGATTATTTCGACATCGACGTGAAGGGTCAGATCACCAACCTTGGCGCGGCCAGCATTGTCTCCGGCTGCTTCGATTCGGACAATTATCCGGACGAGCCGCTCTGCAACCTGTTCGTGCGCGACCTGGATACGACCTCGCCGCGGTTCGGTCAGATCCTCACCGTTTCCGATCCGTTCCTGAACATCAACCGCGAGCGGAACCGTGGTGTCGACGTCACGGCCCGCGTCAATCAGGACCTGGGCAGCTTGGGCAGGTTGTCGGCGCTGGGTCAGATGACTTGGCAGATCGAGGATTTGTTCGAGCTGTTCGAGGGCTTTGAGGCGGACGACAACGGCGAGTCGGGCGAACCGACCTGGGTTGGCGATTTCAAGCTGACCTGGGACAAGGGTCCGTGGTCGGTCTTCTATGGCCTGAACGTGATCGGCGGAACGTCGGACGAAGAAGATCTTCGCAACTCGCGTGGTGGCGACGTCTGCTTCAGCAGCCCGCTCCGCGGCGGGCTGGTCTGCCCGGTCTACGAGCTTAAGCCGCAGTTCTATCACAACGCTTCGATCACTCGCGAAATCGGCGATAGCTTCACCATGACCCTGGGCATCAACAACTTGTTCGACAACAAGCCGCCGCGGGTCTCGGGTTCCTTCTCGCCGATCTCCGGAATCGGGCAGGCGCCGGTGTTCGGTACGCAATATGACCTGGTCGGTCGGCGTGCCTTCGTCAGCGTCCGCGCGAAAATGTAGCCAAAGCTTCGGGCCGGTTTCGCAAAATGGAACCGGCCCGAAAATCCTTCGACGTCGCAACTCAAACGACACCAGAAAGATCAAATCCCATGAAGAAACTGGCCTTGATTGTTCCGCTGGCGATCGCCGGCGTTTCCGCTCCCGCCTTTGCCCAGGGTCCATCGGTGGTCCCGAGGGTCGAAGCCCGCGTCGGCTACGACGAAATCGGCGCCCGCTTTCGTCTCGACGACAGCGCCTCGCTAGAAGACAGCCACTCCGGTGGCCTGGCCTATGGCGCGGAAGCCGGGGTCGATGCGAACCTGACCGATAATATCCTGGCAGGCGTCTATGCCGGGGTGGATTTTTCCGACGTCGATGAGTGCGACGAGCTGTTCGGCGACGACGAACTCTGCGTCGAAGGTGGCCGGAACTTCACACTGGGTGTGCGCGGCGGCCTCAACGTCGGCGACGGCGGCGTCATTTACGTCAAGGGCGGCCTTTCGCGAGGCAAGGTCAAGGCGACCTACGCCGAGGAGGACGTCGAGCTCTTCAGCGGGAGCGAGAAGACGAAGGGCTGGCATATCGGCGCTGGCGTCGAGCTCAACGTCTCGAGCGGCGTCTACATCAAGGGCGAATATGTCCTCACCCGCTACAACGACATCCTGAAGGACGATCTTGCCGATACGGACTCGATCGATCCGAGCCGTCACCAAATCATGGCCGGCGTCGGCTTCAAATTCGGTGGTCCCAAGGGCGAGTAAGCCTGGTCGCCATAAAATTGGCGAAGGGGCGGAGGCGAAAATCTCCGCCCCAACTTACGGCGGCTCACCCTGCGGAGACCGCTCTAACCCCTGATCGGTTTCAGCTGAAAACCTGGCCTGGGGGTAAATGTCGGTTAAACGACCGAATCTGTTGCCCAAATGTAACGCGGGACTGAGAAACCACGGCCAGAGGCCCTGCTTTGGCTCGACGACATGCATTCTACCGCTAGGCTTCCTGTCCTCTTGGGATTTGGAAAAATGGGGTTCTCATCATGCGTCGTTCATTGATCTTCGCTTTGTCGGGCGTTTCGTTCGGCGCTCTCGCCGCCACGCCGGCTTTTGCTCAGACCGAGCAGGCTCAGGTCGAAGCCCAGCAGGCAAACGATCAAAATGAATGTTCGGCCATTGCCGATCCCGAGGCCAAGCAGAACTGCCTTGATACGCAGGGCTCCAACGCGCTTCCGGAAAGCGGCGCTCCCGCGGAAGGCACCATCGTCGTCACCGGCTCGCGCATCAAGCGCCCGAACTTCGAAACCCTTCAGCCGGCCGTGGTCATCGACAGCGCCCAGATCGAATCGCGCGGGTTCGAGACTCTCGGTCAGGCCCTGAACGAGCAGCCGTCCTTCGGCGTCCCGGGTTCATCGCCGGTCGGCGGCCAGGCCGGTTCGTTCGGTTCCGGCCAGTCGTTCGTCAACTTCCTCGGCCTCGGCAGCCAGCGTACCCTGACCCTGGTCAACGGCCGCCGCTTCGTCAGCTCGAACACCGCGTCGATCTTCGGCCCGACCGCGGCAGGCACCCAGGTCGACTTGAACGCGATTAACACCAAGCTGATCGACCGCGTCGAAACGATCGCCATCGGCGGCGCCCCGATCTACGGTTCCGACGCCATCGCGGGCACGGTCAACGTCATCCTCAAGCGGGATTACGAGGGCATCGAAATCGACGGTCAGTACGGCATTTCGTCGCGCGGCGACGCTCCGAACTATCGCTTGCGCGGCCTTGCCGGCATGAACTTCGCGGATGGCCGCGGCAACGTCACGGTCAGCGCCGAATATAACAAGGGCAAGGGCCTGCTCTACAACGACCGCAAGGTCACGCGGCGCGGCCTGTTCGAAGCCGACTGCCCCGATGGATCGCAGTTCGACTTCTGCATCTTCCCGGATCGCCGCATCCCGTCGATCAGCGAAAGCGGCATCCTGACGGTCGGTGGCGACGTATTCGGCCTGAATTTCCCGCTGAGCCCCGAACAGTCGGAGTTCCTGGTGTTCGGCGATCCGTCGTTCAATTTCGGCGTTCAGGATGCCGACGGAAACCAGCTGCAGTTCGATCCGGCGGGCAACCTCATTCCGATCGACTTCGGCAATCCGGTGGGCTGCATCCCCTGTGGCGATTTCAACATCGACTTCTCGGGCGGCAACGGCTTCAACCTGTTCAACACCCAGCAGCTGCTGACCAACAGCAAGCGCTACAACATGAACCTGCTCACCCAATTCCAGGTGACGGACAATGTTCGGCTCTTCGCCGAAGGCTGGTACGCTTATTCCAAGGGCACCAACCTGCGCGAGCAGCCGGTCTACAACTCCGGCCTGTTCGATTCGGCCGGAACGCCGGACGGCCCGATCATCATTGACATCAACAATCCGTTTCTCACGGACGAGCAGCGCGCGGTCATCCAGAACTCGATCGATAACAACCCGTTCAGCGACGAAAATCTCTTCGGCTTCGAACAGGACTATTTCTATCTGAGCCGGGCTAACACGGACATCATCTCCGGCCGCGCAAGCACGAAGACGACGCTTTACCGCATCGTTGGCGGCCTGGACGGCACGTTCAGCGTGGGCGACCGCACCTTCAACTGGGAAGTCGTCGGCAACT
>CBFGLY010000065.1:0-6572 GCA_965649725.1 uncultured Sphingomonas sp. | reverse complement strand
TCCTCAAGGTCCGGATCGCGGGTGGAGACATCGACGATCCCAAGCCCTTCCTTCTGCAGCGCCGCGAGCACCTCGCCCGCATTCACCTTGTCCTTGCGATAGGTGATCTCCACCGTCCGCGGTCCAGTGACGTCGATCTTGTCGAAGCATGGGGCATCGAGCGCGCCGTCGAGGTCGCGGTCGACCTCCACCACCACCGCCTTGTCCTGCGCCTTGGCGATCAGCTGGCGGGTCGGCTCATTGGCGATCAGCCGGCCGTGGTTGATGATCGCAATCCGGTCGCAAAGCTGCTCCGCTTCCTCGAGATAATGGGTGGTCAGCACGACCGTCACGCCCTGCGCATTGAGGCCGCGGACATAATCCCACAATTGCTGGCGAAGCTCGATGTCGACGCCGGCCGTCGGCTCGTCGAGCACCAGGATCGGCGGGGAATGGACCATCGCCTTCGCCACCAGCAGCCGGCGCTTCATTCCCCCGGACAGGGTGCGGGCATAGGCGTCGGCCTTGTCGGTCAGCCGCACGGCCGCGAGCAGCGCGTCGGTGATGCGCTCCTGCTTCGGGATGCCGTACAGGCCAGCCTGGATCTCCAGCGCTTCCTTCGGCGTGAAGAAGGGGTCGAACAAAATCTCCTGCGGGACGATCCCGATCGAGCGTTTCGCGTTGCGCGGGTGCTCGTCGATGTCGAAGCCCCAGATCTGGGCCGATCCACTGCTCTTCACCACCAGTCCGGCAAGGATGTTGATCAGCGTCGACTTGCCCGCGCCATTGGGTCCGAGCAGCCCGAAAATCTGCCCGCGCGGAACGTCGAAGCTGACCTGGTCGAGCGCCAGCTTGGGCGGGCTGCCCTTCGCCGCATAGGTTTTCGACAACTGGTCGATGCGGATTGCGGGCTCGGCCTGATCGCTCATGCGATTCGCATAGCGGCGGGCGTCGGCAGGCGAAAGGGATGAGAGTAAAGGCCCCGTTTACCCTACTCATCATCCTCATTTTATCGTTAACCCTAGTATCGAGCCTGCCATGTTCCGCGTGGCCCGATTCCCGGCGCTTGCCGTCCTGCTGCTTCCGTCGCTTCCCACGGCGGCGGGCGCTGTGCCCGTGCGCGCCACTCCCAAGGCGCAGAGCCAGGTGACGCTGGTCAAGCCGCTGACGCTCCAGCGAGTCAACGACATGGACTTTGGAACGCTGGGCGTAACGACCGGGGGAACCGCGACCATCGATCCCATCTCCGGCGCTCTGACGGTCAGCGGCGGATTGCTGCCGCTCGGCGGAACGCCGGCGCCGGCCCGCTACGCCGGTGCGGCGACCAAGAATACAGTCGTCAACATCCGCGTCCCCAAGCTGCCGGTGCTGATCACCAGGCTCGGCGGAACCGAAACGCTTTCGGTCGGCAATTTCACCTTGGATGGGCAGGACAAGAGGACGCTTGCCCAGTCGGGCAGCTTCACCTTCGCCGTGGGCGCGCAGATTACGGTCCCCGCCGGAACGGTGGACGGAGTCTATTCCGGGGAAATCGACGTCACCATCCAATATCCCTGAGCGCTGCCTAGCTGAAAATTTACGGTAAATCTTGCGGCAACGCTGTGCGTTGAACGCTCGGTCACTCCTGTCCGCGATAATGGCCCGGCTGCGTTGGACGCGCGGCGTGGACAAGGACTGGACCCGTGAAGAGATTGATGACTCTCATAGTCTCCTGCGCGGCACTGGCGGTCGCGACGCCGGCGGCCGCCGCGCCGGTTGCCGCCTCGCCCAAGGCCAAGGCGCAAGGGCTGATCCTCATCCCGCTGACGCTGAACAAGCTGCAGGACCTTTATTTCGGGACGATCATCCCGTCGAACCTGTCGGGCGTGGTGACGGTTCCGGCGGACGGAACCGCCCCGTTCGCCACCGGCGGGGCGACGCTGCTGACGTCCGACCCCGGCTATCGCGCCCGCTTCGCTGGGGCTGGGACGACCGGTCAGCTGGTCCTAATAACGGTCAATAACCCGGGGCTGCTGTCGAACGGCCTGGGCGACAATGTCAACGTGCTGGCGCTGACGATGGACGGTCCGGCGATCCGGACGATCGATCCGACCCGCGCCTATGCCTTCAACGTCGGCGGCATATTGATGATCAATGCCAACCAGCCTGAAGGAATCTACCAGGCCGACTTCGACGTCACCGCCCAATATCTCTAGGCGGGAATTGAACGAGCGCGGCGGCATTGCTAGGGCCGCACGAATGAGCTCGATCCCGCCTCCCGAGACGATCCGCACCAGCCAGCACCGCGTCTATTGCGACGGCTCGGGCCAGGTGTCGCCCGCGCTCGGCCACCCGCGCGTCTATTATCAGATCGACGAGTCGGTAGGCTTCGTCGATTGCGGCTATTGCGACCGGCGGTTTCTGCTCGAAGGGGGAGTGGCGGATTCGGCCCAGCCGTGACCCCGTCGCCCCGCGACTTTCTCTATCGCGGCGGGCTCGATCCCGCCGAAGCCGCTTCGCTCGCGGCGAAGCATCTCTCACGGCACGACGATGGAGAGCTCTACCTTCAATATCGCGTGTCCGAGGCATTCGGGTTCGATGATGGGCGGCTGAAGACCGCCGACTATCACACCGGCTCCGGCTTCGGCCTTCGCGGCGTGACGGGCGAGACGACCGCTTTTGCCCATGCCAATGAGATTAGCGCACAGGCGATCGAGCGGGCCGCTCAGACGCTCAAGCTGCTCGATCCGGCGAAGGGAGCGGCGTCCGCCCCGCCGCCGCGCACCAACCGCGCGATGTACGGTTCGGACGATCCGCTGGCGGCGATCCCGTTCGCGAAGAAGGTCGAGCTCTGCCAGGCGATCGACGCAGCAGCGCGCGCGCGTGACCCCAGGGTCGCTCAGGTCAGCGTCGCCCTTTCGGGCAGCTGGTCGGTGGTCGAGATCGTCCGCGCTGACGGCTTCGTCGCAACCGATGTCCGTCCGCTGGTCCGCCTCAACGTGTCGATTGTCGCCAAGCAAGGCGACCGGCGCGAGACCGGCAGCTTCGGCATCGGCGGCCGCTACCTCTACGACCGGCTGTTCGACCCCGCGACCTGGAACCGCGCCATCGACGAGGCGCTTGCCCAGGCGCTCGTCAACTTGGAAAGCGTGCCCGCGCCGGCAGGGGAAATGCCGGTCGTTCTCGGGCCTGGCTGGTGCGGAGTGCTTCTCCATGAAGCGGTCGGCCACGGCCTCGAAGGCGATTTCAACCGGAAGGGTACCTCGGCTTTTTCCGGCCGCATCGGCAGCCAGGTCGCCGCGCCCGGCGTCACCGTCATCGATGAAGGCGCCATCGAGAATCGCCGCGGCTCGCTGAGCATCGACGACGAAGGCACGCCGACCGGCCGCACCGTGCTGATCGAGGACGGCATATTGAAGGGCTATCTGCAGGACCGGCTCAACGCCCGGCTGATGGGCATGGAGCCGACCGGCAACGGCCGCCGCGAAAGCTTTGCCCATGCGCCGATGCCGCGCATGACCAACACCTTCATGCTGGGCGGCAATGACGATCCGCAGGAGCTGATCACCCGCGTTCCCAACGGCATTTACGCCAAGAGCTTCGGCGGCGGGCAGGTCGACATCACCAGCGGCAAGTTCGTCTTCTCCTGCACCGAGGCCTACCGGATCGAGGGCGGCAAGCTCGGCGCTCCGATCAAGGGCGCGACACTGATCGGCGACGGGCCGAGCGTGCTGACCCGGGTCAAGGGCATCGGCAACGACATGGCGCTCGATGAGGGCGTCGGAATTTGCGGCAAGGCCGGCCAGTCGGTTCCGGCCGGCGTTGGACAGCCGACGCTGCTGATCGACGGGCTGACGGTCGGCGGCACCGCGGCATGAGCCTGGTCGAGCTCGGCCGCTACCCGACGCGGGTCGATGCCGAGCTTGCCCGTCTCGCGCTAGGCGCGGAGGGAATCGACGCGGTCATCCTCGACGCCGAAGCCAACAGCTTCTTCGGGGGCGGAGGGCTGATCTGGGTGCGCCTGATGGTGATCGAGGAAGACCTCGACGAAGCGCGAAAGTTGCTGGCCGCTAATCCCTGAGCAGATGCGCCACCGGCCCCAGGTCGAACCCGGCCTCATTGGCCTGGCGGTGAAGCTCGTCGCTCGGCACGCCGTCCTCGCTCTTCGCCACCGCCCAGGCCAGCGTCGAGCGGTTGCCCGAACGGCAGAAGGCGAACAGCTTGCCCTCCCCGGCCGAATGCATCGCCTCGCGCATCGCTTCGATATCGGAGGGTCCCAGGCCGCGCGCGATGGGAACATGGCGATAGTCGATTCCCGCATCGCGAGCGGCGGCCTCGATTTCCTCGCTCGTCGGCTGGCCGACATCCTCGCCGTCGGGGCGATTGTTGACGATCAGGGTGACGCCGATCGCCTTGAGCGATGCGACGTCGCCGGGGCCGATCTGCCCGTCGACCAGCGTCCTGTCATCAAGCTGCCGTTGCATCGTCTCTCTCCATCGCTGCCGACAGCGCCTCCAGCAGCGACTCGCCGTGACGCTCAAGCTTTGTATCGCCGATCCCTTCGATCCGCGAAAGCGCAGAGAGCGAAGATGGTTTCGCCGCGGCGACCTCGCGCAACGTCGAATCGTGGAAGATGACGTAGGGCGGGACGCCTTGCTCCTTCGCCCGGTCGCGGCGCCACGCACGCAGCGCCTCGAACAAAGGATCGTGGGGGTAGTCGGTCCGCCCCCGCCGCGACTGGCGCTGGCGCTTCGTTGGAACGGCGATCAGGAGCTTTTCCTCGCCCTTCAGGATCGGCTTCGCCCCCGGCCCGAAGCTCAGCCCGCCATATTCGTCGGTCCGCAGCGCATCGCGGGCGAGGAGCGAGCGGGCGACGGGCCGAACCAGCGCCAGCTCGTCGGCGTCCATAATCCCGAACACCGACAGGCGGTGATGGCCGAACTGCCGAACCTTCTCGTTATCGTCTCCGCCCAGCACCGCCGCCAGATGCGCGACCCCGAACCTCATCTCGGTGCGGAATGCCGCGCTCAGCAGCTTGCGAGCCACCTCGGTCACGTCGATCGTCGCCGGCGGCTCCAGGCAATTGTCGCAATTGCCGCACTGCTCGGGCGGATCCTCGCCGAAGTGGCGGAGCAGGATCGCCCGCCGGCAGGTCGCCGCCTCGACCAAAGCCGCGAGTGCGTTCAGCCGCTCGCGCTCCTGCGGGCGCCGGTCGGGCTCGACCTCGGTCTCGATGCGCCTTCGCGCCCGCGCAAAATCCTCCGCGCCCCAGAATAGCCAGGCCTCGGCCGGATCGCCGTCGCGGCCGGCGCGGCCCGTCTCCTGGTAGAAAGCCTCGATCGATTTGGGGATCGCGGCATGGGCGACGAAGCGCACGTCGGGCTTGTCGATGCCCATGCCGAAGGCGACCGTCGCCGCCATCACCATCTCTTCCGAATTGACGAAAGCAGCCTGGTTGCGGGAACGGACCTGCGGTTCCAGGCCGGCATGATAGGGCAGCACCCGCCGCCCCGCCGCATCGAGCTGCGCCGCCAGCTTCTCGGTCGCATTGCGGCTGGCGCAATAGACGATGCCAGGGCCCGGCTGGGCGGCCATCAGCTGCCTCACCTGTTTCCCCGCGCCTTCGCGGTGACGAACGTGATAGCGGATGTTGGGCCGGTCGAAACCGGCCACGATCAGCCCGACTTCCGGGATGCCGAGCTGGACAAGGACGTCGGCGCGCGTGCGTTTGTCGGCGGTCGCGGTCAGCGCCAATCGCGGCACGTCGCGATGCTGGTCGAGCAAAGGCAGGAGCAGGCGGTAGTCGGGCCTGAAGTCGTGGCCCCACTCGGATACGCAATGCGCCTCGTCGATGGCGAACAGGGCGATATGCGCTTCCTGGAGCAGGCGGGCGAACCCCTCGGTCGTCGCCCGTTCCGGCGCGACGTAAAGCAGGTCCAGCTGTCCGTCCCGCAACGCATCGCGGATCGCGCGAGGGTCCTCGCTGACGCTGGTCAGCGCAGCGGCGCGGATGCCGAAGCCCTCGGCACTGCGCACCTGGTCCTGCATCAGCGCGATCAGCGGCGAAATGACGATCCCGGTCCCGCGCCGAGCCAGTGCCGGAAGCTGGTAGCACAGCGACTTCCCCGCTCCCGTCGGCATCACCGCCAGCGTGTGCTCGCCAGCGACGGCGCGTTCCACCACCTCTTTCTGGACACCACGGAAATGGGAAAAGCCGAACCGGTCGTGAAGCAACTGTTCTACGCTCATTCGGCCGCCTGTTCCTCCAGCTCCCGCTCCGCAGCCTGCCGCGCCCATAGCTCGGCGTAAAGGCCGCCCTTCGCCAAAAGCTCGGAATGCGTACCGCGTTCGGCGACCCGTCCGGCGTCCAGCACGACGATCTGGTCGGCCCCGACGATGGTTGACAGGCGATGGGCGATGATGATCGTCGTGCGGCCGCGCGCCGCCGCGTTGAGCGTCGCCTGGATCGCTTCCTCGGTCCGGCTGTCCAGCGCGGACGTGGCCTCGTCGAGGATCAGGATCGGCGGATCCTTCAGCAGGGTTCGCGCGATCGCCACCCGCTGCTTTTCGCCGCCGGACAGTTTCAGCCCGCGCTCGCCGACCATCGACTCATA
>CBFGLY010000064.1:0-6573 GCA_965649725.1 uncultured Sphingomonas sp. | reverse complement strand
GGATCCGGATAGTCGAACGGGTTCGTGTCCACCGGCTTCTGCGGGATCGGCATGGTCGGCAGCACCTTGTCGCTGTTCGCGGCGGCCAACAGCATTCCCGCCATGATTACCGCAGCCTGCCGCATGTCGTCGGCGCGCATATGGTCGAGCGTGTCGACGCTCGAATGATGGACTCGACTGCCGTAATCGAGCGGGTCCTGGATGAACTGATAGCCCTGGATGCCGACTGCCTGCATGAACACATGGTCGGTCCCGCCGGTCTTGCCGATCACCACCTTGTCCGCGCCCAGGTCGTTGTAGGGCGCCAGCCATTCCTTCAGGATCGGAACCGCCGCGACATTATGCTCGGCATAGATGCCGCGGAACCTGCCCGAGCCATTGTCCATGTTGAAATAGGCCTTCATGTCGCCGTAGCCGGGCTTGCGCGTGATCGGGTAAGCGTCGTTCCAGGCATAATAGGCCTCGATGCCCTTGGCGTTCGGATCGACCGGCCGGCTGACGAAATGCTGTTCGATATAGGCGCGGCTGCCGAGCAGGCCCTGCTCCTCGCCTTCCCATAGCGCGAAGCGGATCGTCCGCTTCGGCCGCGCGCCGATCGCCTTCAGGATGCGCGCAGCCTCGATGACCACCGCGCTGCCCGCGCCATTGTCCGACGCCCCGTCGCCCGCGACCCAGCTGTCGAAGTGGGCTCCGGCCATGACATAGCCGGCCTTCGGATCGCTGCCGGGGATGTCGGCAATGACATTGTTGGCGTTGCCGTCGCCGTCGATGAAGCGGACGTTGCTGGTCAGCTCGACCGTCGGCGCGGGCCCGGTCCTGGCCAGCCGCGCGAGCCGGCGATAATCCTCCGCCGCGACTTCGAGCACCGGCAGGCTCAGCGTCTCGCCGATCCCGTAATTATAGCCCTCGCCATGGACCAGCAGCCCGTCGCGATAGCTTTTCTTGATCCAGGCGACGGCGCCTTCCGACTTCAGGAAGGCGTCCAGCGCCTTCGGAAAATCCCGGCGCTCTTTCCGCTTGTTGACGGCATCCGGGTCATAGTCCGGCAGGTCGTAGGTGTCGTCTTCCTTGAAGTCGCCGTCCTCCAGCCGCTTGAACGCCGCTTCCTTCGGCTCCCCGCTCTCCGTATCGGGCAGCGTGACCATCACGATCTTGCCCGCCAGCTTGCCCTTCCACGCGGCGAAATGCTCGCGCTTCGACATCGGCGCGACGATGACTTCGGCGCGGATCGTGCCGTCGGTCGGCGGCGACCATGCCATCGGGATCGCCGTCATCTGAACCCGGCGCGGAGTAACCATCACGGCCGACGAAGAGATAATCTCCCATCCTCGCCCGAACATGAAGGGTTCGCGGTGGATGTTGGTCAGGCCATAGGAGCGAAATTTGCCCATCGCCCAATCTTCGGCGCGGGTCAGGTTCGGCGAAGCGGTCAGGCGCGGCCCGATGCCGTCCATCAGCTCCGACGCGGTCAGCATCACCTGGCTGCGGTTGAGGCCCTCGTCGATGATCCGCGCGGGCTGCGACTGGGCCGCGGCCGGCGCTGCAGCAAAGGTCAGGAAGCCGGCCGTGGCCAGCAGATGCGTCTTCGAAATCATGACATCCCCCCAAAAGGCAATGCAGGGACGCTGCATCGGCGCAGCGCCGATGGCAAACCCAAGTTCGACGAACGGTCAAAATAGTTGCGGCGCGCGACGGGCTTGGCGGCATCGGATTTTTGCCGCACCACCTGCCCATGAGTGGGGAAACCGCGTCGGTGCCAAGCGCAAATCCGCTGGTCGAAGGATATCGCCTGCTGGAACGCAGCCCTGGCCGCGCTGCCGGTCTGGCGCGCGAGGCGCTGCAGCGAAACGCGGCCTCGCCATCGGCGCTCCGCCTGCTTGGCCTGGCGCTCCGGGCGGAGTGCGAAACGCATGAAGCGGTCGATGCCGAGCAAAAGGCGCTGAGGGCCGCGGCGCAGGACCCGGCACTGCTTCGCGCGGGTCACGCCCTGGTCGCCGACCGGCTGCACGAAGCGGAGCCCCTGCTGAAGGACCGGCTGCGCCGCGATCCCTACGACTATAGCGCGATGCGCATGCTGGCCGAGCTGGCGGCGCGGATCGGGCGGTTCCAGGACAGCGAAAGCCTGTTGCGCCGGGCACTGGAGCTGGCGCCCTCCTTCCAGGCCGCCCGCGCAAACCTCGCGACCGTCCTCTACAAACAGCATCGCGGCGGCGAAGCGCTGGAGCAGCTCGACCTGATGGCGGCGGAGGGAGAGGTTGCGGACGCCCACCGCAACCTTCGCGCCGCCGCGCTCGGCCGCATTGGCGGATATGAGGAGGCCATTGCGCTCTATCGCGACGTCCTCGGCCGCCACCCGGACCAGCCGAAAATCTGGATGAGCCTGGCCCATATGCTCAAGACCGTCGGCGACCAGGAAGAAGCCATCGCCGCCTATCGCCGCGCGATCGAACTGGCGCCCGGCCTGGGCGAGGCCTGGTGGAGCCTCGCCAATATGAAGACGGTCGAGTTTCGGGACGGCGACATCGCGGCGATGGAAACGGCGCTCGATCAGCAAGGACTGGACGAAGACGACCGCCTCCACCTCCACTTCTCGCTGGGCAAGGCTCATGAGGATCGGCGCGATGCCGGGCTTGCCTGGCACCATTATGCCCATGGCAACGCGATCCGCGCCGCGCAGCTCGACCACAGTCCCCGGCGTATAACCCGGCTGGTCGACCGAAGCATCGAGGTCATGACCCCGCAATTCTTCGCCGGCCGCGAGGGCCAGGGCTGCAAGGCTCCCGATCCGATCTTCATCCTCGGCCTTCCGCGGGCCGGGTCGACTCTGGTCGAGCAAATCCTCGCCAGCCACAGCCAGGTCGAAGGCACGATGGAGCTGCCGGATATCATGGCCCTCGCCCGCCAGCTTGGCGAACCCGCGGCCGACGACGGCTATCCCGAGGCCCTGGCCGCGCTCGACGAAGCCGCGCTTGAAAGACTGGGCCAGGAATATCTCGATCGCACCCGCATCCAGCGCAGCCAGGGCACGCCCTTCTTCATCGACAAGATGCCGAACAACTGGATCTACGCCGGCTTCATCCGCCTGATCCTTCCCAACGCGAAGATCATCGACGCCCGGCGCCATCCGCTCGATTGCGGCTTCTCCAACTTCAAGCAGCATTTCGCGCGCGGCCAGGCGTTCAGTTACGACCTTGCGCACATCGGCAGCTATTATGCCGACTATGTGCGGATGATGGCGCATCTCGACGCGGTGCAGCCGGGCAAGGTCCATCGCCTCATCCATGACCGCCTGGTCGACGACCCGGAGGGGGAGATCCGCGCATTGCTCGCTTATTGCGGGCTGGATTGGGAAGATGCCTGCCTTCGCTTCCACGAAACCCGCCGGCCGGTCCGCACCGCCAGCAGCGAACAGGTCCGCCAGCCGCTGAGCCGCGTCGGCTTCGACCGGTGGAAGCCGTTCGAGCAGTGGTTGGGTCCGCTCAAGGAGGCGCTGGGCCCGGCGCTGGACCATTGGGATGATGCGCCGGGGCAATAGGCGCGGCGAAATCGTAACAGTATCGTGACGAAACCCGATTGACGGGCGCCGGGCGGCATCACAGTCTCTTCCCGTTCCAACTGGGGGAATATCCATGACTGCTCGCCGTTCGTTTGCCCGCCGCGCCTGTGGGCTGTTCCTGGCGTCAACCGCAATGCTGGGAACGGGCGCATTTGCGCAGGACAGCGCGACCGGACAGCAGCCGGCGTCCGCCAACCAGGCCGATCCAGAGGTGATCGTCGTCACGGCGACGAAGCGTGAGGAAAATCTCCAGGACGTGCCGATCGCGATCACCGCGATCACGACCAAGACCCTCGAAGACCTGCAGGTCGACCAGTTCGAAGATTATGCCCGCCTCGTCCCCTCGCTGTCGTTCAAGGGCGGCGGCAGCGGCGGCAGCGCGAGCGGCCCGGGGAACAACAATGTCTATTTCCGCGGCGTCGCCTCCGGCGAGAACGGCAACCATAGCTCGTCGCTGCCCAGCGTCGGCACCTATCTCGACGAGCAGCCGATCACGACCATCATCGGCGCGCTCGATGTCCATGTGTTCGACATTGCGCGGGTCGAGGCGCTGGCCGGGCCGCAGGGCACGCTCTACGGCGCCTCCAGCCAGGCCGGCACGATCCGGATCATCACCAACAAGCCCGACACCAGCGGCACCTATGGCGAGGTGAACCTTGAGGTGAACAAGGTCGCTCATGGCGACTGGGGCTACACCGGCGAGGGCTTCATCAACGCTCCGCTCGCCAGCAATATCGCGGCTCGGGTCGTCGGCTGGTACCGCAAGGACGCCGGCTACATCGACAATGTTCGGGGCACGATGACCTTCTCGACGGCGGGCATCACGATCGACAATGACGACCTGGCCGAGGACAATTACAACGATGTCGAGACCTATGGCGGCCGCGCCGCGCTCAAGGTCGACCTCAACGAGAATTGGACGGTGACGCCCGCCCTGATGGCGCAGCGCCAGGTCAGCCACGGCACCTTCGCCGAGGAAAGCGGCCTCGACCATTTGGAAGTCATGCAGTTCAACCCGGAGCGGGCCGAGGACAAATGGGTCCAGGCGGCGCTGACCGTCGAAGGCAAGATCGGCAATTTCGACATAACCTACGCGGGGGCGCTGATGCGGCGCCGCGTCGAGTCCCAGGTCGATTATTCCGACTACAGCTATTTCTACGACAATATCTACGGATCGACCTATCCCGACAATCTCGGCAATCCGGTCGATCCCAACCAGCGGGTCGAGGCCGACCACCATTACCGCAAGCTGAGCCAGGAGCTTCGCCTGACCTCCCCCGCGGACCGTCCGCTGCGGCTGGTCGCCGGCGCTTTCTACCAGCGCCAGGTCGACGGCATCGAGGAAAACTACATCATCGACGACATCGCCGATGACATCACCGTGCCGGGCACGGAGAGCAATATCTGGCTGACCAAGCAGAAGCGCGTCGACCGCGACTATGCCCTGTTCGGCGAGCTGTCCTATGACCTCACGCCCCAGCTGACCGTGACTGCGGGCGGGCGCCTCTACAAGTTCGACAACAGCCTGGTCGGCTTCTTCGGCTTCAACGAGAATTGGTTCGATCCCGGCACCGGGACCTGCTTCGGCCCGGCCCAGGTCGATGGAACGCCCTGCACCAACGTCGATAAACGCACCAAGGACAGCGGCTTCGTCCATCGCCTCAACGCGACCTACAAGCCCAACGACGACCTGCTGCTCTACGCCACATGGTCGCGCGGCTTCCGGCCCGGCGGCGTCAACCGGCGAGGAACGCTGCCGCCCTACAAGCCCGACTTCCTCACCAATTACGAAATCGGCGCGAAATATAGCTTCGGCCGGGGGTCGCACTTCAACGTCACCGCCTATCGCGAGGATTGGGACGACATCCAATTGTCCTTCCTCGGACAGAATGGCCTCACTGAGATCCGCAACGCCGGCAACGCCCGGATCTGGGGCATCGAGGCGGACCTGCTGCTTCGCCCCACCGCCGGTCTCACCTGGGCCAGCGGCTTCGCCTTCAACGACGCCAAGATCCGCAACGACTTCTGCAAGATCGCCAATGAGGATTTCGACTGCTCGATCGATGCCGACCTGGACGGCAGCGGAGTCGCCGGCGACGATCCCGACGAAATCAACGAGCAGCTCGCTCCGAAGGGCCGGCGCCTTCCGATCACTGCCCGGTTCAAGGGGAACACCCGCCTTCGCTACGATTGGGCGATCCGCGGCGACATGAAGGCCCACGTCCAGGGCGTCCTGACCTACGAAGGCAAGCGCAGGCGCGACATTCGCACGCTGGAAGATTCGATTTACGGCAGGATGGACGCCTTCACCCAGGTCGACCTCTCGACCGGGGTCGAAAAGGGTCCGTGGACCGTGGACCTCTACGTCAAGAATCTGTTCGACGTGCGGGGCGAGGTGTCGAAGAGCATCCAGTGCCTTGAGACTACGTGCGGCGATCCCGACGGCGTTACCGATCGCGGCGGGATCATTTACACGGGCATCACCCGTCCGCGCCTGATCGGCCTAAGGGTCGGGCGGAAATTCTAGGACCGCGATTCACCGGTTGAGCCTGCCCCGTTGCCGTGCGAGGCAGCGGGCATGATCTACTTCGAAGACCTGGAAGTCGGGGCCGAGACCATTTTCGGCCATTACGATGTCACGCGCGAGGAAGTGCTGGAGTTCGCGCGCAAATATGACCCGCAGCCGTTCCACCTCAGCGACGAGGAAGCGGCCAAGACCCATTTCGGCCGGATCGCCGCTTCGGGCTGGCATACCTGCGCCATGACCATGGCAGTCATCGCCCGCCACGTGGTCGATACCGAACAGGCCGGCCTCGGCTCGCCCGGTGTCGACGAATTGCGCTGGCTGAAACCCGTCTATCCGGGCGACCGGCTGACGGTGAAAGGGACGATCGTCGAAAAGACCCCGTCCCGCTCGAAGCCGCACATCGGCAGCTTCCGCACCGAGACGACGGTCACCAACCAGGACGATGTCCCGGTGATGCGCTTCACCTCGATCGTGCTGATGCAAAGAAGGC
>CBFGLY010000063.1:0-6623 GCA_965649725.1 uncultured Sphingomonas sp. | reverse complement strand
GGATCAGGGAAAGTGCCACAGAAAGCATACCGCCGGTCTTCGGGCCGGTAAGGGAGAAAGGGTGCGGCAAGAGCGCACCGCGCGGCCGGCAACGGAAGCGGCACGGCAAACCCCACCGGGTGCAAGACCGAATAGGGGCGGCACATGGGCCTTTTCCGGCTCGTCGCCCGGGTTGGTCGCTTGAGGCGGAGGGCAACCTTCGTCCTAGAGGAATGGTCGCCAAGTCCTCGCGGAAGCGGGGATGAACAGAACCCGGCTTACAGGTCCCCTGGCATTTTGTAGAGAGTATCCATGGCCCGCCAAACGCGATCCGACGATTGGGGATTTCCCCGCTGGCGACCCTACGGCTCAAAGGGCCGTGCGGCGGCCCGCGTGCGCTTGTGCGATCGTGAAGGCTGCAACGAGCCCGGCGATCGTCCCGCGCCCAAGGCCCCCAACAGCCGCGAACGCTGGATGTTCTGCGAGGCGCACGCGGCCGAATATAACAAGAATTGGAACTACTTCGCCGGGCTGACCGCCGAGGAAGCCGCCAAACGCGCGGCGGAGGAAGAGGCGGGCGCCTCGGCATTCCGAAAAAGCGCCCATTATCAATGGGCGGGTCCCGGGGACGGCACGCGGAGCCGCGACGAGATGAGGGCGCTGGATGCGCTGGAGCTGGAGCCGGACGCGGATTTTTCCACTATCCGCAAGGCTTACCGGCAGCTGGCGAAGCAGCATCACCCCGATATCAAGCAGGGCGACGAGGAAGCCGCCAGGCGCTTCCAGGCGATCCAGGCCGCCTATGAAGTGCTGAAAAGCGCCGAGGAACGGCGCACGGGGGCGAAAGTCTAGGGGCTCAGCATGAAGGTCCCGACCGCCTGCGCGATCGGGCGGGCCGGATCGTCGCCATGCGCAGTGCCCCGGACGAAGGCGACCTGCCGGCTAAGCTTGTAGCATTCGCATCGCGCGATGACGGTTTCGCCCTTGAGCGCGGGCCGCAGATAATCGAGCCGCAGGTCGATGGTGACGATCGGCTGGAAGCGGCCGAGCGCCATCCAGACGGAGGCTCCGCCGCAAGTATCGAGCAAGCTGACGATGGCACCGGACGCGAGGATTCCTTCGTCCGGAATGCCGACCAGCTCCTTGCGCCACGGCAAGGCCAGCTCGATCCAGTTGTCAGCGGAGTCGCGATATTCCAGCGCCAGCGCGCGGCCATGCCCGACGTTTCGAACAAGCTCGAAAAAGCGCTCCGGATCGAAGCCGCCGCCTCGCTCTTCCGCGTCGATCTCCGGAATGTCGCTCACGCCGCGGCCAGCCGGGCGGCTGTATCGCGAACCAGCGCGATCATGTTGGGAACGCCCTGGGTCCGGTTCGAGGAAAGCTCGCGGCTGAGGTCGAACGGCTCGAGCAGGGCGCGGATGTCGGTTGCTGCGACCTCGGCCGGTTGCCGGTCCTGCACCGCCGACAGGATCAGCGCGACCACGCCCTTGGTGATTGCCGCATTGCTGTCGGCCAGGAAATGGAGCCGTCCGTCGGGCAGGCGGGTTGGATAGACCCAGGTGGACGAAGAACAGCCGCGGACCTTTGTCGCGTCCGTCTTCAGCGCCTCGGGCATCGGCTCCAGCTTGCGGCCGAGCTCGATCAGCAGCCGGTAACGATCCTCGCTGTCCAGGAACTCATATTCCTCGGCCAGGTCGGATAGAGCGGGGAGGGCGGTCATCGCTGCCCGCCTACCGCTCGTCTAGCGGTCGCGCAATTCCTCGATCTGTCGAGTCAGCGTGTCTTCCTTCTCGACCGCGATCCGCTCGAGGACATGGAGGCGCTCCTTCAGCTGCTTGACCTCGTCGCGCAGCCGCAGCGTTTCCGCCTGCTCTTGCGGGGATATCGCGCCCTCGCCCCGGTCGTGACGCCGGTGATAGCTATATTTCGCTCGAAGGACCGACGCGATCATCACCGACACGACGATGATCGCCACCATTTCAAACGGATTCACTGCACCTTGTCTCCCTTGGGCGAGCGGGCTGCCGATTTGGGAAGGGCAGGCGCGGAACGCAATGCCTCGATCTGCGCCGCCGTCTCGATACCGCCGTCCGTGACGATCTTTTCGAGCACTCGCACGCGCTGTTCAAGCTCCGCGTTGGAGGCCGCATATTGAGCGGCCTTCTCCGCCGCCAGCCGGGCGTCGACGTCGAGCTGCTTTTCCCGGAATTTGAAGAAGCGGTGGAAGCCGTAAAAGATCGTCAGGATGGGCAGGCCGATGACGATCAGGGCGATCATGACTTCGGCGGGACCCATCATGCGCGTCCTCCCTTGTCGATCGCCAGCGCGTCGATTTCGCGCGACAGCCGGACTGGCTCGTCGGTGACGATCCGCTCAATGGTCTCCAGCCGGTCCTTCATCGAACCGATCTCGGCCCGAAGCTGCGCATTCTCGCTGGTCAGCAGCTTGATCCGCTCCATCGCTTCCTTGTCGGTGTGCGGGTGGATGGCCTTCCCCCAGCTGTTTTCAAGCGGATAGCCGTTCTTGATGCGCAGCCAGGTGGTGAAGACCCAGCCTGCGACGCAGATCGCAACGAGGGCGATAACCAGGGGAAGCATTTCCCCGACGAACTGAAAAACCTGGGCCTTTTCCGGATCCATTGTTCGATTTCCCCCAACTTGTCCTAGCGCAGCTGCTCGATCTCGCGGGCGAGGCTGCGGTTTTCGGTGGTGACATAGCTTTCGATGTCGGCGAGGCGCCGGTCGATGTCGCGCATGCGGCTGCGGATGTCGCGCGCGGTGCGGGTCGGCGACTGGCGCACGCCCTGCCAGAAGCGCTTGTCCTCGTCATCGACATAGGCAAGCTCGTGAGGCTTCTTCGGGGTCATCCAGCCGGCGATGAAATAAAGGACCATCGGCGTGCCGCTGCCCATCAGGATCGCGGCCACCATCATGATCCGGATCAGCGTGACGTCCATGCCGGTATAGTCGGAAATGCCGGCGCAGACGCCCATCACCTTCCCGTTGACGGTGTCCCGGTAGAAGCGGGTGTGGCTCGGTGGTTGCGAAGACAGCATCTTACTCTCCATCCGTCAGCAGCCGCTCGCGCCGCTGATCGGTCAAGCATTGTTGGCGCCAGTCGGGATTTTCCGCGGTCATGATCCGCTCGATCGTGCAGATCCGGTCGTCGAGCCGGCGAGCCGCGTCGTGGAGCTCGTCGAGCAGCTTTTCGTCCGAGCCGGTCAGCCGCGCCGCGCTTTTCCACTTGGTCACATAATGGAAGATCATCCACGGCAGGATGACCAGGACGGATACGATGGCGATGCCGCCAAGCAAGTAACCGAGTACGTCTGCAGGATCCATAAAACTACGCCCCCTTGGCCTTCAGTGCGGCCTTCATTGCTTCAAGCTCGGCATCGACCTTGTCGGTTGCCTTCAATTCCGCGATTTCCTCTTCCAGGCTCTTCGGCCCGGACATGCCCAGCGCGTCGGCGCGGCCTTCGGCGAAGTCGGCCCGGCGTTCCAGCTGGTCGAAGCGGGAGAAGGCGTCCTCGGTCCGGCTGCCGTTCAGCATCTCGCGGGTCCGGGCGCGCGTGACGGCGCTTTCGATCCGGCTGGCGATCTGGTTCTGGCGGCTGCGCGCCTCGCGAAGCTTGCCCTGCAGCTTGGCGATGTCCGCTTCATAGCCCTTCAGCGTTTCCTCGATCGCGTCGAGCTCGGCCTTCAGGCCATCGGCCATGTCGGCTGCCTTCTGCCGCTCCAGAAGCGCTGCCTTGGCCAGGTCTTCGCGATCCTTGGACAAGGCGAGCTCGGCCTTTTCGGTCCAGCTTCCCTGCAAGTCCATGAGCCGCACCAGCGCGCGCTTCATTTCCTTGCTGTCGGCGATCGAACGCGCCGCCGAGGCGCGAACCTCGACCAGCGTTTCTTCCATTTCGAGGATGATCATGCGGATCATCCGCGCCGGATCCTCGGCGCGGTCGAGCAGCTCCGTCATATTGGCTGCGAAAATGTCCCGTGTCCGGGAAAAAATACCCATCGAGCACTCCAGCTTGATTGCCCTGTCTGATTTCATTCTTGCAGGCTTTATGCCAAAAATACGGTATTCCTGGAATTCCAATAAAACAGCCAAATTTCGATCAACAACTGAATGAAATATCTTGCCAGATGGTGGGATTTGCCACCACATGTTGGGCATGGAAAGGGCCAATCAATTTGTGGGCCAGAGCCTCGCCTTCCTCGATGCGGTCGAGCGGGCGAGCCGGGCTGCGCCATTGAACCGGCCCGTCCTGGTGATCGGGGAGCGCGGCACGGGCAAGGAATTGATCGCCGAGCGCCTCCACCACCTGTCGCAGCGCTGGGCAGGCCCATTGGTCACGATGAACTGCGCGGCCTTGCCCGAAAATCTGATCGAGGCCGAGCTGTTCGGACATGAAGCGGGCAGCTTCACCGGCGCCGCCAAGACCCGTCACGGCCGGTTCGAGGAAGCCGACGGGGGGACTTTGTTCCTGGACGAACTGGCGACCCTGTCGTCGCCGGCCCAGGATCGCTTGCTCCGCGCGGTGGAATATGGGGAAGTGACCCGCATCGGCGCGTCCAAGCCGATCCAGGTCGACGTCCGGATTGTCGCCGCGACCAACGAGCATCTTCCGAAATTGGTCGACGAGGGACGTTTCCGCGCGGATTTGCTCGATCGATTGTCGTTCGAGGTGGTGACCCTGCCGCCGCTCCATGCGCGCAAGGGGGACATTCCCCTCCTGGCCGAGCATTTCGGGCGCCGGATGGCGGTGGAACTGGACTGGCCCAACTGGCCCGGCTTTTCGCCGAGGGCGCTGGCCGAGCTGGAGGCTTATCCCTGGCCCGGCAATGTCCGCGAATTGCGCAATGTGATCGAGCGCGCGGTTTACCGGGCCGAGGACCCCGAGCGGGAAATCGAGGCGATCCAGTTCGATCCGTTCCAGTCGCCCTGGGCCAGCGGAACGGCGCAGCCGCCATCCGCGCCCGCGCCGGCCCCCGCAGAGATCAACGGGGCGCACCAATCAGAGCAGGGGCCGTCTTCCTTCCCGACGACGACCGAGGATCTACGCGGCGCGGTCGCGGATTATGAACGCGCGTTGCTCGAGGATGCCTTGTCGCGCAATCGCTTCAACCAGCGCGCCACGGCGACTGCGCTCGGCCTTAGCTACGACCAGCTTCGCCACGCGCTGAAGCGCCACAAGCTGATGGATGCCGCGGCCGGCTGATTCCTTCAAAAGAGAAGCGCTGAGCGTTCGAAAATGATATGATGGCCTTGCCCAAGGACAGGAGGTTTCGATGAAAGCTCTTTCCGCGACCGGCATCGCCATTGCGCTCATCACGACGCCCGCGGCCGCATCCGTGATGACGCTGGGCAACGGCCTTGCCCGAAGCTGTTACCTGGCGACCGAGGCGCGCCAGGCGACCTTTTCGTCGATCGACATCTGCAACGAAGCCCTGGAGGACGCGACGCTGGTCCGCCACGACATTGCCGCGACCCACGTCAATCGCGGCATCATCTATCTGCTGAGGAAGGAGCATGACGCCGCGGGCAAGGACTTCGACCAGGCCATCGCGATCGATCCGGGCCAGCCCGAGGCATGGCTCAACAAGGCGGTCCTGAAGATGCGCCAGGGCCGCACCGCCGAAGCGCTCCCGCTCGCGTCGCGGGCGGTCGAGCTGAACACGACCCGGCCGGCGCTGGCTTATTTCATTCGCGGCATCGCCCAGGAGGCGGCCGGCAATGTGAAAGCGGCCTATGCCGATCTCCGCCGCGCGCAGCAGCTCGAGCCCGAGTGGAGCTACCCCACCGAAGAGCTCAAGCGCTACTCGGTGCGGCCGCGGTAGCGCAAAAAGGGAGCCGCCTTGCATGCCGTTCGTTGAGGTGTAAGGCCTTCATTCCCCCCATTCACGGAGTCAGCACCATGCCCTTTACGCTTCCCGAACTACCGTTCGCCAAGGATGCTCTCGGCCCTCACATGTCCGCCGAAACGCTCGACTACCATCATGGCAAGCATCACAAGGCCTATGTCGACAAGACCAATGGCATGCTGGCCGAAAAGGGTCTGACGGACGCTTCGCTGATCGAGGTGATCAAGGCTGCGAAGGAAAAGGGCGACAAGGGCCTGTTCAACAACAGCGCCCAGATCTGGAACCACAGCTTCTTCTGGCAGTGCCTCGCGCCGGCAGGATCGACCCGGCCGTCAGGGCAGCTTCGCGACCTGATCAACGAGAGCTTCGGCGACGAGCAGGCGCTGCTCGACAAGCTGGCGACGGAAAGCGTCAATCATTTTGCCAGCGGCTGGGGTTGGCTGGTGCTCAACAACGGCAAGCTGGAAGTGACGTCGCTGCACGATGCCGACACGCCCGCGGTGCATGGCCTGACGCCGCTGCTGACGATCGATGTCTGGGAGCATGCCTATTACATCGACTATCGCAACGAGCGGCCGCGCTTCGTGAAGACGGTGCTGGAGAACATTATCAACTGGGATTTCGTCGCCCAGAACCTCGACGGCAAGGGCCTCGACCGGGCCGACCAAAAACAGGAGGCCGGCGCTACTGCTTGAGGCGGTAGCCGGTCTTGAACACCCAGACGATGGCGGTGAGGCAGATGGCGATGATCGCCAGCATCACCGCCACGCTGGACCAGACTGG
>CBFGLY010000062.1:0-6682 GCA_965649725.1 uncultured Sphingomonas sp. | reverse complement strand
GACGAGGGCATCGCGATCGAATGGGTGCTCGAAACCCATGTCCATGCCGACCATCTGTCCGGCGCCCCGCTGATCAAGGCGCGGACCGGCGCGAAGGTCGCGATCGGCGAGCATGTGCGCGACGTGCAGACCATCTTCCGCCCAATCTTCGGCGCCGACGACATGAAGGCGGACGGGAGCGACTTCGACCGGTTGCTGTCCGACGGGGAGCGGTTCGAGGCCGGCGGGCTCGATATCGATGTCATCCACACGCCTGGCCACACGCCGGCCTGCGTCAGCTATCGAATCGGCGACGCCGTGTTCGTCGGCGACACTTTGTTCATGCCCGACTATGGGACGGCGCGGACCGACTTCCCCGGCGGCTGTGCCCGGAAGCTCTACCGTTCGATCCAGCGATTGCTGTCGCTTCCGCCCGAAACCCGCCTGTTCATGTGCCACGACTATAAGGCGCCGGGCCGGGACAGCTTCGCCTGGGAAACCACCGTCGCCGAACAGCGCCGGGCCAACCAGCATCTTCGCGACGGCGTCAGCGAAGAAGATTTCGTCGCCATGCGCGAGGCAAGGGACAAGACGCTCGCGACGCCGAAGCTGCTGATCCCCTCCATCCAGGTCAATATGCGGGCGGGCCGTTTCCCGCCGGCGGATCGCGATGGAGTCCGCTATCTGAAAATCCCCGTCGTCCTCAAGGCGGGCGCAGCTCCCGATGCTGTCAGCTAGGCAACAGCGGCAAGGCAAAATGGCCCGTCCCATGTAATATGGGTTAACTCGCCGCTATATAAGCCGGTGAATAGGGGATTGGGGACAGTTGCGGATCGACTGCGCATTTGAATCGCCCGAAGCGGCGACTGCCGACATTGCGATCGTCGGCTCCGGCGCCGCCGGCCAGGCGGCCGCCCGCCGCGCGCTTGCGCGGGGGTGCAGCGTCCTGCTGATCGAAAGCGGCGGGATCGACTATGAGGCGGCTTCGGCCGACCTCAACCGGGGCGAGGTGATCGGGCAGCATTACCATCCCCTCGACCACAGCCGGCTGCGCTTCTTCGGCGGGACGACGGCGATCTGGGGCGGCCGGTGCGCCGAGCTCGACGATATCGATTTCGAGCGGCGCGACTGGGTCGATCACAGCGGCTGGCCCATCGGGCCGGAAGATATCGCTCCCTACGTCGCCGAGGCTCGCCAATTGCTGGGCGTGGATTCGGTCGGTCCGCAGGAGCTTGGCAAGCGGCCTCCGCTCGACCTTCTGTCGGCGCGGGAGCTGCACGTTCGCTGGTGGACGTTCGATCCCCTGTTCGACCGCTTCACGGTCGATCGTGCCGGCGATCTCGAAAATCATCCCCGTTGCACCATCATCGTCCATGCAACGGTCCGCGAAGTCATGTTGTCGAAAGATTCGGGGGCCGTCGATCGGCTGGACGTGCGCACGCCCGAGGGCAAGCGGATCGATATCCGGGCCCGCCACTATATCCTCGCGGCCGGGGGAATCGAAAATCCGCGCATCCTGCTCAACTCCACCTCGGTTGCGGCCAAAGGCGTCGGCAACGATCACGACCTGGTCGGCCGTTTCTTCATGGAGCATCCCCATGGCCGCGGCGGGCGGATCGTCGGCGGCGCCGACTGGCGGTGGCTGGGCGCCTTCGCTCGCCGGCGCATCGGCGAGATCGAGGTTTCGCCGACCCTGACCCCGTCGACGGACCTTCAGCGCAGGGACGGGCTGCTCAACAGTTCGGTCACGGTCGCCGTCCGCCCTCCGGCCGACGGAAACCATGCGCTGCCCAAGCGCGCCTACCTTCACGTCAAGCATCGCACCGCTCCGACCAGAAGCGGGCGCGGCCTGTGGAAGGCGACCCGGCGGGCGGTCCGCGCCTATACGGAAGTCGCCGGCGCTCTCCATCCCTGGCTGTTGAAGCGGGTCCGGGGCCTCGACCTGGCGCTCGTGATCAGGGCCGAGCAGGCGCCCAACCCGGACAGCCGGGTGTTGCTCGGCGACGAAGTCGATGCGACCGGAATGCGCCGGGTGGCGCTCGACTGGCGACTCTCGACGATCGACGTCGAAAGCATCGCCGGGCTGGTCGGAGCGCTCGGGCGAGAGGCGCGCCGGCTCGGGATGGGCTCGGTCGAGCCCGCCGAGTGGCTGTCGGATCCCGCCAGGCAATGGGTCACGGACGATCTCATCAGCGCTCATCCGATCGGCGGTTTCCACCATATGGGAACGACGCGAATGGCGAGCGATCCGCGTCGCGGCGTGACCGACGGCTGGGGCCGCGTTCACGGGGTCCACAACCTCCATATCGCCGGAAGCTCGCTCTTCCCGACTGGCGGATGGGCCAATCCGACGCTGACGCTGCTTGCCCTCGCGCTTCGGACGACGGACCGGGTCGCGGATGAAATCCAGTCGGCAGCCTCCGCATCCGGGATCAGCCGAAAGGACGCTCTCGGTACCACTGGGTGAGAATGTATTTCACGCCCCGCCTGACCTTCATGCCTTGGTGAAGCGTGGCGGGGTTGGGCGATCCGTCGGGCAAAAGATTGTTCCAGGCGAGCAATTTGCCGGCCTCCGGCTGGATCGTCTTGCCGATCAGCTTGAAGCGCGTCGCGCCGCCCTCCTCCGGTCGGTTGAGATAGATCATCGCCGTCCAGCTTCGCTGGCCCGAATCCGCGCAAAACCGGTAAAAGTCGGCTCCATCCGGATTGAAGCTGTCGGTGTGCGGCCGAAATTCCTGGCCTGCTTCGTAGCGCTGGCCCTGAAGGGGCTCGCCGTTCGATGGCGGGATTCCAAGCAGGTCCGACAATCGCTGCCTGACCGCGGCAACCAGCGGATCTGCGGGATCGAGGTCGCAGGTCTCGCTGGTGCGGAAGCGGGCGATTCCCTGGTCGTCGGCCAGTGTCGACGGCCGCCGTCCGGCGTCGATCAGCGCGATCAGCGCGTCGCACTCCCATCCGTCGAGAAAATCGCGGCCGATGAACAGTTCAAGATCGCGGCTCGGGACCCGCTGGATACCAGCTGTCGAACGGAGCCTTGCCGCCGGGGCGATGTCTTCAGCCGCCACGCCGCGCTTCGTGGTTGGCCATGACGGCTCGAGCGACGTCGCGCATCAATTCCTGTGCATCGCCGTTCGATTTGTCGGGAATGGTCATGATCGCCATGGCGTAGATGGTGCCGTCGGGCGCGGACAGCAGCCCGATGTCGTTGATGCCGCCGACGCGCCCCTGGAAATTCTGGCCCGTTCCGGTCTTGTGGCTCCAATCCCAGCCGGGCTTCAGCGCCGCTCGGACCCTCAAGCCTCCCGTCTTGGTCGACGACATGATCGACAGCAGCCGCTTGGTCGACGCGCGCGACAGCAAGTCGCCCTTCTGCAACCGCGCCAGGCCAAGCGCTACCGCATGGGGCGCCGCTCCGTCGTAGGGATCGCTGATATAGCGTTCGAATGAAGAGCGGCGGACCGACAGCGGAAGTGCGGCGCGCGCCTTGTAGAAGGCGTCGCCGATCGAATAGCTCTGGCTCCAGATCAGGCCGGCGATCTTCGACTGGAGCGCCCGCTCGCCGTCGTAGAAGCGGATCGATCCCAGCCCTTTGGCCTCGATCATCGCGCGCACCGCGTCGGGTCCGCCGATCGATCGCATCAGCTTGTCGTTGGCGGTGTTGTCGCTTTCGGTGATTGCAGTGAACAGCAGCGAGCCGAGCGTGGTGGTGTGGCCGCCGCCCATGATCTTGTCCCGGATCGGCTGGTGGAACAGCGTCAGGTCGCTGCGATGAAGGGTAACCCGGTCGTCGAGGCTGACCTTGCCCTTGTCCACCGCGTCCATGGTCGTGATCGCGACCCATAGCTTGGAACAGCTCTGCTGCGGGAACAGCCGGGTCGCATTATAGTCCGCCTGCCAGCCCTCGCCGAGCGACACGACCGAGATTCCGGCGATTCCGTCGAACCTTCTCCCCAGCGCGCTGATCCGCTCCCTGAGGTCGGCGGGGGCAACTCGCGGCGGTGTCGGCTTGACCGCGCCGGGTGGGAGCGGTGCAAGCGGGTCGTTCCGAACCGACTGGCTGCTTGCGAGGCTGGCCATGGTGGCGAGCCCGAGACCGACCAGGAAACGGTACGAAACAGACGGCATGACGTCAGACCCCCTTTTGACTTGGACAATGTCGCCAAGGGCTTAGCCGCGGCATGCTGAACCCTCGCTTGCGCCAGCAAGACTCGCAAATCGGATTCGCTTTGCCAACCCTTAGCGGGCGGTTTGTCCGCCAGCGGGCATTGCGCCGCCGCCCAGCAGCGCTCCGGATTCGATTTCGTCGAGAGCGCGATGCACCGCGATGTAGCGGCGGGCGCGGGCGATCCACGGACCGGCATTTGCAGCGCCGGGCAGCCTCATCGTCTCGGCCAGCGCCGAGTCCACCTCGCCGAGCTTCAACCTGGCCAGCGCCCGGTCGTACCGAGCCTGCGGCTGGGGCGAGGGCGTTTCCGCGCGGTGGATCGACACGATCGAACCCAACTCGCGGCGGACGCCGTCCCACCAGCTTTCCTCGGGGCTGCCGCGACGAAGCGCGGGGCCCAGCCGATTATATTCGGCAACCAGGCTGTCCAGCTGCACGGGATCGCGCGAGGTGGTGATGATCGTCGCGACCGCGGCCTGGTGCTGCCCCCCGAAACGCTGGACCAGCAAGGGCTCCAGATAGCCCAGCGCGACGCCCCGATCGATTGCCCGCCGAGCGGCAAAGGCGACCAGCATCGCGTCCGCCCGGCCCGCCGAACCGGCGGCGGCGCGAGTCGCGCTTTCCAGCTCCGACAAGCGAGTTTCCAGGGCCGCGACCCGCGACGCATCGGCGGCCCCCAGCGATTGCACCGGCGCTGCCGCCCTGGCCGGAACCGCCACCGGCCGGCTGACGATCTTCAGCGGCTGGGCCGGGGCCACTCCGAAGAAGCGCGCGCCAGCGTCCCAGCGCGACAGGCCCCAGACGGCCAGCGCCGCGCCTGCCGCCAGCAGCAACAGCCCCCAGGCGAGGCGCGCGGTCCAGTTGGTCGTCCTGTTCATTTACGGGGTCGATGTGTGACACAGCATCGCGGCAAGGGCCAGAAGGCTCTCGTCATCCGGCCGCGAAGCGCTCTCGACCCGCTCCCATCCCTCGCCGCAGGCCCGCGCGGCGGAATCGCTGATGGCGGCCACGGAAGCCGTGCTGCGCCGGGGCGACAGCTCGGCGAGCCTTGCGCCGGCTCGCGGGCTATGCACTGCGATCACCAACCCCTCGAGGTCCGGCAGGCCGGGATCGTCGATCTCCCTGGCGCGATAGACGGTGCGCGCGTCGATCGAACGGCCATCCGCCGCCGAACTTCTGTCTTCCCCGGCCAGGTGCAGCAGCCGAGCCGACCGGGGAAGCGCCGCAAGCAGCTCATTGACTCCGCCCCAGCCGATTCCGGCCACGTTCAGCCCGGCCTCTCGAGCGGCCGCGGCGGTGGCCTGTCCGACAGCATGGACCGGAAGCCGGCCGAGCGCCTCGAGACCCGGCCCGGCATGACGAACGGCGTTGGCGCTGGTCAGGAGCAATGCGTCATAGTGGCCCGCATCGGGTATCTCCCATGCCACCGGCTCGATGCGGAACAGCGGGCAGGGGATGGGGGTAAGCCCAAGCGCCAAGGCCCGCTCCACGCTCGCTTGCAAGCCCGGCTGGGGCCGAAGCAGCAGCAGCTTGCGCATCAGCGTTCGAACAGGCGGCGGATGGCCGGCGATGCCTCGTCGAGCATCGACCTGCCGAGCATGGCGGGCGTTTCCAGGTCGTCCAGCGCGAATCGAGCCGTTCGGGCAACATGGTCCTGGCCGTCCTCGCTCAAAATCTCGCAGGCGAAGGCGACTTCTCCATCGTCGATCCGCGCATATGCCGCGATTGGCGAATGGCAGGTGCCGCCGAGAGCCCGGACGAACGCGCGTTCCGCTCGCACGGCAAGGTGGGTCGCCTGATCGTCGATCGCGCCGAGCATGGCCGCGGTGCCGGCATCGTCGGTGCGGCATTCGATTCCGATCGCTCCTTGCGCCGGGGCTGGAAGCATTTGCTCGACAGAAATCGGAGTTCCAAGCTCTCTTCGTCCGAGCCGGTCGAGCCCGGCGGCGGCGAGGAGCGTGGCGTCGACGTCCCCCGCCTGAAGCTTTGCAAGGCGGGTGTCGACGTTGCCCCGGATCGACATGAGCCGCAGGTCCGGACGCAGGCGCCGCAGCTGCGCGGTGCGGCGCGGCGAGCTTGTTCCGACCCTGGCGCCCTCCGGCAACGCCTCGATCGAAGGCGCTCCGATCAGCCGGTCGCGAACGTCGGCGCGGGGCAGCATCGCCGCGATCCTGAGCGTTTCCGGCCTGTCGCTTTCCACATCCTTCATCGAATGGACCGAGCAATGCGTCTCTCCGGCCAGCAATGCCAGGTCGAGCTCCTTGGTCCACAGCGCCTTTCCGCCGATTTCCGCCAGCGGTCGATCCTGGATCCGGTCGCCGCTCGTCTTGACGGCCAGGATGGTGGCGGTCCCGGCGGGCCAGCCCTTGGCTTGCTCCACGGCGGAAGCGACTAGCCTGGCCTGGGCAAGCGCAAGCGGCGAGCCGCGGGTCCCGATGGTGAAGGAAGAATGGGCCATTCGCGCCCGCGCTAGCGCAAAGCCGGGCTTTGAGGCAAAGGCCTATGCGATATGGCGTTGATCCTGGCCCTGGAATCCTC
>CBFGLY010000061.1:0-6721 GCA_965649725.1 uncultured Sphingomonas sp. | reverse complement strand
CCGACCGGATCAAGGCCAGCTACAAATTCTTCCTCTACACCTTCTTCGGCTCGGTCCTGATGCTGATCGCCATGATCTACATGATCAGCACGGCGGGGACGACGTCGATCCCGCAGCTGATGGCCACCGACTTCCCGGCGGATGTCCAGAAATGGCTATGGCTTGCCTTCTTCGCCAGCTTCGCGGTGAAGATGCCGATGTGGCCGGTCCACACCTGGCTTCCCGATGCGCACGTCCAGGCCCCCACCGCCGGTTCGGTCATCCTGGCGGGCGTGTTGCTGAAGATGGGCGGATACGGCTTCATCCGGTTCAGCCTGCCCATGTTCCCCGAGGCGTCCGCTGCCTTCATCCCGCTGGTCTTCATCCTGTCGGGCATCGCGGTCGTCGTCACGAGCCTGATCGCGCTGGTCCAGCACGACATGAAGAAGCTGATCGCCTATTCGTCGGTCGCGCACATGGCGTTCGTCACCTTCGGCCTGTTCGCATTCAACCGGCAGGGGATCGAGGGCGCGCTGATCGTCATGCTCAGCCACGGCCTGGTATCGGGCGCGCTGTTCCTGTGTGTCGGCGTCATCTACGATCGGCTGCACACCCGCGAGATCGGGCGCTACGGCGGGCTCAGCGACAATATGCCGATGTATGCGCTGCTGTTCATGCTGTTCACCATGGCCAGCGTCGGCCTTCCCGGCACCAGCGGCTTCGTCGGCGAATTCCTGAGCCTGGTCGGCACCTATGAGGTGTCGAGCTGGGCGGCGATCGTCGCGACCACGGGTATCATCCTCGGCGCTGCTTACATGCTCTATCTCTACTGGCGCATCTGCTACGGAACGCAGCGCAACGCCGATGCGGCGGCGATGAAGGATCTGAGCGCCCGCGAGCTGTGGCTGCTGGCGCCGATCGCGGCCTGCGTGCTGTGGATGGGCATCTATCCCGAAAGCTTCCTGCGGCCGATGCGCGCCGATGTCGGCCGACTGCTGGAGCGGGTCGAGCGCGCCCAGCCGCCGGGCGACGCCCATCTGACCGCCGGCAAGCCCGCGCCTGCCCAGGCTCATTCGACGGAAGCCCATTGATGAACTTCGCCGCCATCCTTCCCGAGATCATTCTCACCGTCGGCGCGCTAGTGCTGATGATGGTCGCGGCTGTCCTGGGCCGCCGGGCGAGCGCCCTGTGCAGCTGGGCCACGGTCCTCTTGCTGCTCGGCGCGTCGGTCGCGCTGATCGGCGCTCCGCAAGACGCCGGCGCCTTGTTCGGCGGGCTGGTCGCCGCCGACGGCTTCGGCGCGTTCGGCAAGCTGGTCATCTACCTCTGCGCCGCCGTCGCGGTGATCATGGCGCAGAGTTGGTTCGAGCGCGATTTCGAGCATGCGGCGGAGTATCCGGTGCTGGTCCTCCTCGCCGTGGTCGGCATGTCGGTGATGGTCTCCTCGACCAACCTCATGTCGCTCTACGTCGGCCTGGAGCTCAACAGCCTCGCCTCCTACGTCCTCGCCGCCTACCGCCGCACCGACGAGCGGTCGGCCGAGGCGGGCCTCAAATATTTCGTCCTCGGCAGCCTTGCCTCGGGCATCCTGCTTTACGGCATTTCGCTTCTCTACGGCTTTACCGGCACAACGAGCTTCGAGGGCGTTGCGCTGGCCTTCGCTCGCGATGGAGCAACGTCGGTCGGCCTGTTGTTCGGCCTGGTCTTCACGCTCGCAGGCATGGCTTTCAAGATCAGCGCCGTGCCGTTCCACATGTGGACGCCCGACGTCTACGAAGGCGCGCCGACGCCGGTCACCGCCTTCTTCGCCTCCGCTCCCAAGGTCGCCGCGGTCCTGCTGGTGGTGCGCCTCTCGCTCGACGCGCTGGGCCCGGCGATCGACGGCTGGCGGCAGATCATGACCTTCGCCGCGCTGGCTTCGATCTTCCTTGGCGCCATCGCGGCTTATGGACAGACCAACATCAAGCGGCTGCTCGCTTACTCGTCGATCAACAATGTCGGCTTTGCGCTGATCGGTCTCGTCGCCGGCGGCGTGGAGGGAGCCTCGTCGGTCCTGTTCTACATGACCGTCTATGTGATCATGACGCTGGGTGCGTTTCTCTGCGTGCAGCGGATGAGGAACGAGGCGGGCGAGCCGATCGAGAGCATCGATAGCCTGTCGGGCCTGTCCCAGTCGCGCCCGGGCCTCGCCGCCGCCTTCGCCATCTTCATGTTCAGCCTGGCGGGCGTGCCGCCGCTGTTCGGCTTCTGGCCCAAGCTGATGGTGTTCAGCGCGGCCGTTTCGGAAGGCCTCTATCCGCTCGCGGTGGCCGGCATCATCGGCGCGGTCGTGGGGGCTTATTATTATCTGAAGATCGTCAAGGTCATGTATATGGACGCGCCCGCGGCGCCCTACGCCAAGGACAGCAACGCATCTGAAACCGCGTTCATCGCCATTGCCGCGATCGCCGTGTCGCCGCTCGGCTATTTGCTGATCGGCCCGCTCGGCCAACTGACCCGAAACGCCGCGGGAAGCCTGTTCTGAGCCGCATTCGAATCGTCGAGCGGATTGGCTCGACCAACGCCGCATTGCTCGCCGACAACCAGGCGGTCGAAGGCGATTGGCTGGTCGCGCTGGACCAGCAAAGCGGACGCGGCCGGCATGGCCGGACATGGGAGACCATCGCCGGCAATTTCTTCGGCTCGACGATCGTCCAGCTCCGGCCGGACGATCCGCCCGCACCGGCGCTTGCCCTGGCCGCTGGACTTGCGCTGATCGAGGCGATCGAAGTGGCCGCACCGGGAGCGCCCTTGTCGATCAAATGGCCCAACGACCTGATGCTCGCAGGATCCAAGCTGGCTGGGATCCTGCTCGAACGGTCAGGCGAGCGGGTCGTCGCCGGGTTCGGCGTCAACCTTGCCGGGGCCCCCGACATAACCGGCCGGCAAACGATCGCGCTGAAACCGATTGCGGACATCGATCCCCAGGCGTTCGCGCCGCTTTTGGCGGGCAAGTTCGCGCAGTTGCTCGCGGCCTGGCGTTCGGCCGATCCGGGGCAGTTCGCCCAGGCCTGGGTGGCGCGGGCGCATCCGATCGGAACCGCGCTTGAGGTTCATAGCGGGCCTGGCGAGCGGGTGAGCGGAACCTTCGAGGGCATTGAGGCCGACGGGGCAATGCGGCTGCGGCGCGACGGCGGTGCGATCGACGTCGTTCGCGCCGGAGACGTGACCCTTCGCTAGAAATCCGTGATCCCGAAGCGGGGGATGCCCTGATTCACCCCCGGCGGATCGAGTGTCGTCAGGTCCAGCTCAATCGGCTTCCCAATCCAGTGCGCCAGGCTCGTATGGTCGGCCATGTCGTCGTCGGTCAGCGGGTGGATCAGCGCCCTCAGTCCCGACACCAGGATCATCTGCTCGACCATATCGAGCGACCGCTCCCGAAAATGCACTTCATATTGCGGAAGCGGATGAGGGCCGGTCTTGCCTTCGGTCATGGCCCCGACGAACAAAGTGCCCGGCGCCCCGATGAAAAGCTCGCGCAGCATTTCGGCCGCGGGCCGTTCGTCCGCTTCGAAGTAGATATGGGCGTGGTAGGGCGCGTCCTCGTCCATTGCCTCGTGCATAGGCGATTGGCGCCGAATCGTCGAGTTGTGAAGCGAGGCGGAGGGGGCTAGGGCACGGCGATGCTGCTCGCGATCGATGCCGGAAACACCAACCTCGTCTTCGCGCTTGTCGAAGGCGAGGAGATCAAGGCGCGCTGGCGCATTGCGACCGACCCCAGGCGGACGGCGGACGAATATGCCGTCTGGCTCCACCAGCTGCTCGAACTCGAAGGCTATGGGCGGGAAGACGTCAAGGCCGTGATCATCGGCACGGTGGTGCCGCGCGCGCTTCATAATCTGGAGGTCCTCAGCCAAAAATATTTCGGCGTCACCCCGCTGGTCGCCGGGCAAGGCGAGGCGATCTGGCCGATGGCGCTGGACGTGCCGGAACCGGCCAGCCTCGGCGCGGACCGGGCGCTCAACGCCATCGCCGCGCATGCCAGGCAGGAAGGCGACCTGATCGTCATCGATTTCGGGACCGCGACGACGTTCGACGTGGTCGACTTCTCGGGCGCCTACAAGGGCGGGATCATCGCGCCGGGAATCAATCTAAGTCTCGACGCCCTGGTCCAGGCCGCCGCCAAGCTGCCACGGATCGCCATCGCCGCTCCGCAGGATGACAGCGTCGTCGGCCGAACCACGGAAACGCAGATGCTGATCGGCGTTTACTGGGGATATGTGGCAATGATCGAGGGGCTGGTGGCACGGTTGAAGGCGGAGATCGGGCGGCCGGTGACGGTGATCGCCACTGGCGGGCTGGCAGTGCTGTTCGACCAGCATACCGACGCATTCGATGCCATCGAGCCTGACCTCACGATCCAGGGCCTTGCGCTGCTGGCGGCCGGAAAATCGCGATGACCCCAGGTGAAGAGCTGCTGTTCCTCGCCCTCGGCGGGTCGGGCGAGATCGGCATGAACGTCAATCTCTACGGCTGTCGCGGCAAGTGGCTGATGGCCGATTTGGGCCTGACGTTCGCCGATACCGACTATCCGGGCGTCGACCTCATCCTGCCCGACCTCGACTTCATCGAAGAGCGGATGGACGATCTGGTGGGTATTTTCCTGACCCACGGCCATGAGGACCATATCGGCGCGCTTCCCTACCTCGCCGCCGATTTGAAGGTCCCGCTTTACGCCACTCCGTTCACCGCGGGCCTCATCGCGGGAAAGCTGGAGGAGGAGGGGCTGACCGGCCAGGTCTCCCTGCGGATCGTGGAGCGCGGCGGATCGGTCGACGTCGCTCCGTTCCGCGTGACCTATGTCCCGCTTGCCCACTCGATCCCGGAAGGCAACGGCCTGTTGATCGAGACTCCCTTCGGCAAGGTCTTCCACACCGGCGACTGGAAGATCGACGAGACCCCGGTGCTCGGCCACCCAAGCTCGGCCGAAACGCTGACCGAGATCGGGGACAGCGGCGTCCTCGCGCTGGTCTGCGATTCGACCAACACCTTCCAGGAGCAGCCGTCGGGCAGCGAGGCCGGCGTCCATGACGGCCTGCTCGAAGAGGTGAAGAAGGCGAAGGGGAGGGTGCTTGTCACCACCTTTGCTTCCAACGCCGCCCGCCTGGAGACGATCGGCAGGGTCGCGGTCGAAACCGGCCGCACCGTCTGTGTCGCTGGCCGGAGCCTCGACCGGATCCTGAAGGTCGCCAAGGCCACCGGCTATTTGCGCGACTTCCCCGAACCGGTGCGCTTCGACGAGGCGATGCGGCTTCCCCGCGACCAGCTGCTGATCATCGCCACCGGCGGGCAGGGCGAGCCGCGCGCGGCACTTGGCCGCATTGCCTTCGACACGCATGAGCTGAAGCTCAAGGAAGGCGATACCGTCATCTTCTCGTCGAAGCAGATTCCGGGCAACGAAATTGCGATCGGCCGGATCATGAACGCGCTGTCCGACCTTGGCGTGCTGACCGTCACGGAGCGGCAGGCCCATGTTCACGTCTCGGGCCACCCAGGCCGGCCCGAGCTTGCCTCGATGTACCGCTGGATGCGGCCGGAGATCCTGGTGCCCGTGCACGGCGAGATGCGGCACATGCGCGAGCAGGCGCGCTTCGGCCTGTCGCAGGGCATTCCCCGCGCCATTGTCCAGCGCAACGGCGACCTCGTTCGCCTGGCCCCCGACGGACCCGAGAAGATCGGGGAGGAGCGGGTCGGCCGTCTGGTTCTCGACGGCGACGTCATCCTCCCGGCTGACGGCGCGACGATCAATGAGCGCCGCAAGATTAGCATCAATGGGCTGATCGCGGTCGCGCTTCCGATTGCGCCCGACGGCAGGCTCGCGGGCGATGCGCTGATCCGCCCGTTCGGCGTTCCGGTCGAAGAGGACCGTACCGACTTCATCGCCGACGCCATGGACGCGGCGGTCCGCGCCTATGAGCCTGGAGGCGACATCGAAAAGGTACGCGAGGCCGTCCGCCTGGCCGTCCGCCGTTGCGCCACGCTCTGGACAGGCAAGAAGCCGGTTGTTGAGGTGATGCTGGTCGAGGCCGGCTCATGAAGTGGACGTCGGTCCTTGCGATCTACTTCCTGATTTTCTGCTTTTCCGCCTTCCTGCTCCTTCCGTTCGGGGTGAAGACCCATGAGGAGTTGGGCGAGGAGCGGGTCCCGGGACAGGCGGACAGCGCGCCGCACCGGTTCGATCTGCCGAAGCATCTGGTCATGGCCGCGGCGGTCGCGGCAGTCCTGACGGCACTCTATGCGGCCAATTACCAGTTCGGCTGGATCACGACCGACGATCTGGATTTCTATAATTAAGGTCCTTCGAGACGCGTCTTCGACTTCGCTCAGCCGCTCCTCAGGATGAGCGGAATCTATTCAACCGCTCATCCTGAGGAGGCGCTGAGTAAGCGAAGCGCATCGAAGCGCCGTCTCGAAGGACTCTACCGCCGCTTTTCGACTGCCTGCGACAAGGCGGCATAAAGCTTGCCCATGTCGCTGCTCATCAGGGTCACCGCGATCATCCCCCCGTCGCGCTCGGCCAGCACGCGCCGCAGCATCGCTTCGAAATCGTGGACATAGCGGTTGACTGAACCCTGGAACTCCGGGTCGCTCTCATATTGCGCCGCGATGGCCCGCGTCTCGGTGTTGCCGAGCAGGCGGACCGCCCGCCGAGTGAATACGCCGCGGTTGCCCTTCAGATAATTGTTCCAGGCCTTGTCGTCGA